>CACANC010000004.1 GCA_902533755.1 uncultured PS1 clade bacterium | reverse complement strand
AACATTCGACTTCTATCCAACAAAGACCATCTTTAGAAACTTCACGCTCTTGACCAATATAGTCTTTACACGCCTTCTTGATATTTTCAGCTCCTCTAAGCCAGCAAGGAGTTGTTCCACAGACTTGAACAAAGTGGTCGCCACTTGGCTGTAAGTTAAACATTGAATAAAAAGTAGCAATTTCAAGAACCCTAATTTTTGGCATATCTAAAAAATCGGAGACAGCGAGAATTGCTTTTTCAGGAAGCCAACCCCCTGCTTTACGTTGAGCATAAAACAAACTTGGTACAACAGCAGATTGTTTTTTATCTTTTGGATAATTTTCTAATAAAGAATTTAAAAATTTTAAATCCTGGTTATCAAATTTAAAGTTTATATCTTGATTATCTGCCAATCTTCTAACTGTCATCTATCTACCTCGCCAAAAACAAGATCTAAAGATCCTAAAACAGCTGATAAATCTGGAAGAAGATGTCCTCTTGTTAAATAATCTAAGGCTTGAAGATGAGCAAAGCCAGGAGCTCTAATTTTACACCTATAAGGCTTATTTGTTCCATCAGCTATTAGATAAACACCAAACTCTCCTTTTGGAGCTTCAATAGAAGCATATACTTCACCAGGCCCTACATCATATCCTTCAGTATATAATTTAAAATGGTGTATTAGAGCTTCCATAGATATTTTCATTTCAGCTCTTTTTGGCGGTGCTACTTTTCTATCATCGGTGACAATCGGTCCTGGCTTAAGCTTTTCAATCGCTTGTTTCATTATTAATACTGATTGCCTGCACTCTTCTACTCTTATTAAATACCTATCGTAATTATCACCATTTTTTCCTACGGGTATTTTAAAATCATACTCATCATAAGATTCATATGGCTGAGTCTTCCTAAGGTCCCAGTTATAACCGGATCCTCTGGCCATCACGCCAGTTAAACCCCAATCTAATACATCTTTCTTAGTGACAACTCCAATATCAACATTTCTCTGTTTAAATATCCTATTTTCTGTTAGTAAACTTTCAAGATCATCAACTACCTTTAAAAATGGATCGCAGAACTCATAAATATCATTTATCAAGCTTTCATCTATATCTTGATGGACGCCGCCGGTTCTAAAATAAGCAGCATGGAGTCGGGATCCACATGCTCTCTCATAAAAAGTCATTAATTTTTCTCTTTCTTCCCAACCCCATAATGTTGGCGTTAATGCTCCAACATCCATAGCTTGTGCAGGCACATTAATCATATGATTAAGAATTCTTCCAATTTCTGAAAATAAAACTCTAATATGTTGAGCTCTTATAGGTATATTTATGTTAAGCAACTGTTCGGTAGCAAGAGCAAAGGCATGTTCTTGATTCATCGGGGCAACATAATCCAATCTATCAAAATAAGGTAATGCTTGTAGATATGTCTTGCTCTCAATTAGTTTTTCAGTTCCTCTATGTAGTAACCCTATGTGAGGCTCAACCCTTTCAACAACTTCTCCATCTAAATCAAGAATTAGTCTTAATACACCGTGAGCAGCTGGATGTTGAGGGCCAAAATTTATTCTAAATTTTTCATTTTCTTTTTCAGTCATCAGTGTTTTCTTCTATATCGTTTTGGTTTTCAGGATAATTAAAGCCTTTCCATGCGCTTTCGAAATCAAAATCTCTGTATTCCTGTTTTAAATCAACTTTCTCATAGATTACCCTCTCTTGGTCAGGGTCATATCTAACTTCTACATTACCAGTTAATGGGAAGTCCTTTCTTAAGGGATGACCCTCAAAACCATAATCAGTTAAAATTCTTCTAAGATCATCATGTCCACTAAAATTAATACCATATAAATCAAAAGCTTCTCTTTCATACCAATCAGCTGCTGGATATATTTTTTTAATTGAAGGAACTGAATTAGAGTTATCAGTAAAAGCTTTAACGGTAATCCTTGAATTATTACTCATAGACAACAGATTATATACAACTTGGAATCTAATTTCTTCGTGAGGAAGATCTACTCCACATAAATCAGTCAGCTGTGTAAAAGCAAAATCTTGTTCATCTTTTAAAATTTTAAAGACATTGATTAAGTTTGATTGATCAACAAGAATAATCAAATTTTTATCAAATATCTCTCTTTTTAGAATAAAGGAGTTAAGTAACTCAAAATTATTAATTTCTTGAGATAGAGTTTCAGGCATTTTGAATTTTTTCATAAGTTTTCTCTATCTTTCTATTGTTCCTGTTCTTCTAATTTTCTTTTGAAGTTGAAGTATTCCATACATTAAGGCTTCTGCTGTAGGCGGGCATCCAGGCACATAGATGTCTACAGGTAAAATTCTATCGCAACCTCTTACAACTGAGTAAGAATAGTGATAGTAACCTCCTCCATTAGCACATGATCCCATAGATATTACATATCTTGGCTCAGGCATTTGATCATATACTTTTCTAATTGCTGGAGCCATTTTATTTGTTAGTGTTCCGGCAACGATCATTACATCTGATTGACGAGGAGAACCTCTAGGAGCCGCTCCATATCTTTCAAGGTCATAACGGGGGCCATTTGTCTGAAACATCTCAATCGCACAACAAGCAAGACCAAATGTCATCCAATGAAGTGAACCGGTTCTTGCCCAATTTATAAGGGCCTCTGTAGAAGTAACAAAAAAACCTTTATTATCAATTTCTGTTGATAATTTTTTTATATCTTTGTTTTCCATTAATCCCATTCCAAAGCACCTTTTTTCCATTCATAAATGAAACCAATAGTAAGCACTCCAAGAAAAACCATCATAGATACAAAACCAAAAATACCTATATCACCAAAAACTACTGCCCAAGGAAATAAAAACGCGACCTCTAGATCAAAAATTATAAAAAGAATAGCAACTAAGTAAAATCTAATATCAAATTTAGTTCTTGCATCATCAAAAGGTTCGAAACCACATTCGTACTGAGATAATTTCTCTTTATCAGGGTTTTTTGGAGCAAATAATATAGGAGGCAATGTCAAAGCTATAACAACAAAAGCAGCTAATGACATAAAAATTAATATTGGAAGGTAGTCGTTCAAAATGGAATGCATTTAACCTCTCCATATAAAGAATTATAAATTTAAGAAATTTATAACCGATTCACGCTTTGATTACATGATTATATATAGGAATAAATAACTTTTTTCCAAGGTTTTCGGCGAAAAAATTACGGTAATAAAAACCTTTTTATCTCATCATTGAAAATATCTGGTTGATCAATATTAACAGCGTGACCAGCATCCTTTATGATAATTTTTATTGAGTTTTTAATCTTTTTCTCCATATAGTCTGCTGCAGCAAGAAATGGTTTATCATGTTCGCCTACGACAATTAATGATGGCACCTTTATATTAGGAAGTTCATTGATTATTCTATCATCTTTTTGAATTAGCATCCCTTTTGCAGCATGAACCAATCCTTTAGCGTTTCTATGATTAAGAGGATTCATCTCCTTGCTTTTACCAATTAAACTATCTAAACCAACTTCGTCGAATTTTTTTGCTTGCTTTAAGGCATAATTATTCCAACCTTCTCTTGCTTCAGCATTTTTAAAGCCAGGTCCAGTATCAATTATTAATAAAGAATCGACCATTTCTGGATATTTATAATAGAAAGCTAGAGACATATATCCTCCTAAAGACATACCCCCAATATTAACTTTATCAATTTTTAAATCGAATAAAATTGCTCTTATATCCTCAATTGTTTCTTCCTCATTATATAATTTTTCATCATCAGGATAGTCACTTTGTCCATGCCCTCTCATATCCCAAACTATTAGAGTAAAATATTTACTTAATGCTTCAATTTGATCATCCCACATTTTAGAAGTTGCTGAGAAACCGTGTGTTAAAAAAAGCGGAGAACCGCTTCCATAAACTTCATAATTAATATCGACTCCGTTTCTGTCTATCTTAGGCATATTTTTATTTTAAGCTTTAATTTGAGATTTAAGAGCTTTTCTTGCCTTAGATCCATATGGCGGTCTAAATACAGATATAACATTATCTAATTTTGTTTGAGTAAAAATAGTTTTAGCATGAGAAAAATTCTTAAACCCCTCCTCACCATGATATGAACCCATTCCAGATGGGCCAACTCCGCCAAAAGGAGCATTATCTTGCGCTACATGAAAAATTACATCGTTAACTGTGACACCGCCAGACGTTGTTTTATTTAAAACGGTTGATAATTCATTATTATTACTACCAAAATAATATAAACCAAGCGGTCTATCTTTTTTATTTACATACTCAATTGTTTCACCAAATTCTTTATATGTTTTTATTGGTAAAATTGGTCCAAATATTTCTTCCTGCATCACTTTCAAATTATCATCTGGATTAATTAATAAAGTTGGAGGAATTTTATAATGCTCCTGTTGCTCAAAGTCTTCTTCAGCAGGATTAATTTCTATGACTTCACATCCATTATCTTTTGCCTCATCAATATAGGATTTAAGCCTAGAATAATGCCTTTCATTAATTACAGAGGTATAATCATCATTATCTTTTATTGAAGGAAACATAGTTGAAACAGTCTCTTTTGCATGCATTATAAATTTATCGAGTTTATTTTCTGGTAATAATACATAATCAGGAGCAAGGCAAATTTGACCAGCATTCATAGTTTTACCTGCAATGATCCTTTTTGAAGATTGCTCAACATTACTTGTATCAGAAATTATAACTGGTGATTTTCCACCTAACTCGAGCGTTACAGGAACAAGATTCTCTGAAGCTGCTCTCATAACATGCTTTCCTATTGATGTTGCACCCGTAAATAGTAGATGATCAAAGGGAAGAGATGAAAAATCTGCACCTACTTCAGGACCTCCAGTTATAACCGCAACTTCTTCCTCAGAAAAATTATCTTCAAACATATTTTTCATTAATTCTGATGTTCTTGGAGTAAATTCTGATGGCTTTATCATTACACGATTACCCGCAGCAAAAATACTTCCCAAAGGTCCAAAAGTTAAAACAACAGGGAAATTCCATGGACTTATAAGTCCAATTGTTCCTAATGGTTGATATTCAACTCTTAATTTAGCTCCTAGCAAACCCAAAATTGCAGGTGATACTCTCCTTTTTGAAGGCCTCATCCATTGTTTAATATTATTTTTAGCAATCTTGAGTGAGGTTATCGATGAGGCTACATCAGTTAACAAAGAACTAGTTTCACTCCTATGGCTAAAGTCTTTTGATATTGCAACTGGAATTTTATCTTGGTACTCGATAATAGAATTGATAAGTCTATCAATCCATTCTTTTCTCTGTTCAAGGGATAAAGGGCCATCTCTTAAATGGGCTTTTTTTTGAACTTCCAGTATTCTTTCTAATTCTTTTTTGTCTGACATTTTAATCCTCAATAAATTTATCATAAATTTATATAAAGATTAGAAATCAATCAACAAATAGATTTAAGATGGCGGGAGTGACGAGACTCGAACTCGCGGCCTCTGGCGTGACAGGCCAGCGCTCTAACCAACTGAGCTACACCCCCGCATTAAGATAACTTTTTAATGCTCAAGCGAATTTAAATCAAGCGTTTCTATGAAAAAGGTCTAATAAAAATTAGACCTTTTTTTATTCAATGGTGGGCGGTGAGAGGCTCGAACTCCCGACCCTCTGGATGTAAACCAGATGCTCTACCAACTGAGCTAACCGCCCAAAGACAATCTAAGTATCTATATAAAATAAATAAGATTTTGTCTTTGGTTTTTTTATCTATTAACGGCGTCTTTTAAACCTTTACCAGATTTAAATTTTGCATTTTTCGATGCTGCGATTTGGATAGCTTCACCCGTTCTTGGATTTCTTCCAGTAGTAGCAGCTCTATGGCTTACTGAAAAAGTTCCAAAGCCAGTAATTTTTACATTACCGCCACCTGATAAGGCTGAAGTAACTGCGCCAGTAAAAGCTTCTAAAGCTCTACCAGCATCAGCTTTACTTAAACCAGATGAACTTGCCATTGCATCAATTAGATCATTTTTATTCATTTTTAAACCTCTCTAGTTTGTTGAATATCACTAAATTTAGGCTTAATCACATATAGAGGTCAAAAAAAATTGGATATTTTTTTTTAATGAGCTGTAAAATTTGGGTTATTCTCAGATATTTTTCTTTGCTCCGCAAGCCATGCATCTTCATCCCAATCAATTGCATCTGGCTTTCTAACTAATGCTAGTTCGAGTGCTTCATCTATCGTTGAAACTAATTTAATATCAAGCTTATCTTTGATGTTATCAGGAACTTCTGATAACTCACGATCATTATCCGATGGAACTAATACAGTTTTAATTCCTGATCTTAGAGCTGCTAATAATTTTTCTTTTAAGCCTCCAATAGGTAGTACACGACCTCTTAGTGACATTTCTCCAGTCATCGCAACATCGTTTTTTACAGGGATTCCTGCCATTACTGAGATAATTGCTATTATCATTGCGACACCAGCAGATGGACCATCTTTTGGTGTGGCTCCTTCTGGAACATGAACATGAATATCTTTTCTTTGAAAAATTGGTGGTTCGATACCATAGTTTACAGCTCTAGATCTTACAAATGATGATGCTGCATCTATCGACTCTTTCATAACATCGCCAAGTTTTCCAGTAGTCCTAATTTTACCTTGGCCAGGAACCATAACGGCTTCAACATTCAAGATATCGCCTCCAACTTGAGTCCAAGCAAGTCCAGTAACAACACCTATTAAATCATCATTTTCTTTCTTTCCGTATCTAAACTTTTTTACACCTAAATAATCAGAAATATTATCAGAACTTACATTTAGCGAATCACTTTTGTTTTGAGAAATTTCTTTAACTGCTTTTCTTCCAAGAGAATTTAACTCTCTTTCAAGATTTCTTACGCCTGCTTCTCTAGTGTAATTTTGTATTACGGACCTTATAACATCATCAGAAATTTTAAATTCCTTATCGGTAAGAGCATTATTCTCTTTAACTTTTTCTATAAGGTGTCTTTTAGCGATTTCTAGTTTTTCTTCCTCTGTATAGCCAGCTATTCTTATTATCTCCATTCTATCTAATAGTGGACCAGGAATGTTCATCGTATTAGCTGTGGTAACGAACATGACTTGAGATAGATCATAATCAACTTCCAAATAATGGTCATTAAAGGTATTATTTTGCTCTGGATCTAAAACCTCTAAAAGAGCAGATGCTGGATCACCTCTGAAATCTTGCCCTAATTTATCAATTTCATCTAAAAGGAAAATGGGGTTTGATGTTTTAACTTTTTTTAGCGCTTGAATTATTCTTCCGGGCATTGAGCCTATATAAGTTCTTCTGTGACCCCTAATTTCTGCCTCATCTCTAACACCACCAAGAGACATTCTTATAAATTCTCTACCCGTTGCGCTTGCTATTGATTTTCCAAGAGAAGTTTTACCAACACCTGGAGGTCCTACAAGGCATAAAATTGGACCTTTGACTTTTGAAGATCTATTTTGAACCGCTAAATACTCAGTAATTCTATCCTTAACTTTTTCAAGACCATAATGATCTTTATCTAAAATCTCCTGAGATTTATTTATGTCTTTTTTAATTCTTTTCTTTTTACCCCAAGGTATATCAAGCAACCAATCAAGATAATTTCTTACAACAGTAGCTTCAGCTGACATAGGACTCATTTGCTTGAGTTTTTTCAATTCATTTAAGGCTTTTTCTTTTGCCTCTTTAGATAGTTTAGTTTTATTAATTTTTTCATTTAACTCAGCAATATCCTCTGAGGCCCCGCCCTCACCATCTTCTAATTCTTTTTGGATAGCTTTCATTTGTTCATTCAAATAATACTCTTTTTGAGTCTTTTCCATTTGGTTCTTAACTCTTCTTCGTATCTTTTTTTCAACCTGAAGAACTGATAACTCACCTTCAATATATGATAAAATCATGTTTAATCTTTTTTCAAGATCAGTTTCTTCAAGTATCTTTTGTTTCTCTTGAATATTAATAGCAATCTGACTTGCGACTGTATCAGCTAACTTGTCTTCATTTTCAATATCTTTAACAGAAGTCAAAACTTCAGAAGATGTTTTATTATTAATATTAGCGTAGGTTTCATATTTAGAAACAACTGATCTTCCTAGAGCTTTAATTGTATCTGAGATTATCTCATTTTTTGGGAGTTCTTCAATTTCAGCATTAACAAAGTCTGAAGAAATTTTAATATTTTTAACTTTGCATCTTGCTTTACCTTCCACAAGAACCTTAACAGTACCATCTGGTAATTTTAAAAGTTGAAGAATCTTTCCTCTTGTTCCTATTTCATAAAGGTCAGTTTCAGAAGGATCATCGACTTCTGAATTTTTTTGTGAGAGAAATAAAAGCTCCTGATCTTTATCCATAACCTGTTCAAGAGCATTAATAGATTTATCTCGTCCGACAAAAAGAGGTACAACCATATTAGGAAACACTACAATGTTTCTTAATGGAAGAACCGGTAAATTATTTGATTTTGTATCATTAGCCATTTTATATCCTATAGTTTATTGTCAGACGATTCTTTATAAAAAAGAACAGAAGTTTTAACTATCATATATATTGGTAATAATTCTTGTCTTATCAAGACCTTATTCAAAAAAAATTAGCTAACAGATTTCTCTTTTTCTTCTTTGTTTTCACCATAGATATATAGAGGCTTAGCTTCACCATCTACAACTTCTCCGGAAATAGCTACTTCAGTTACACCTTTTGTACTTGGTATCTCAAACATTGTATCTAATAAGATAGATTCTATTACAGATCTTAAACCACGGGCTCCAGTTGCATAAGACATAGTTTTTTTCGCAATAGAACTAAGAGCATCATCAGAAAATTTTAATTCAACATTCTCCATATCAAAAAGCTTTTTATATTGTTTGATTAAGGCATTTTTGGGTTCTGTTAGAATTCTTACTAAAGATTCTTCATCTAAATCTTCTAAAGATGCCCAAACAGGTAATCTTCCAACAAATTCTGGAATTAAACCAAATTTAAGCAAATCTTCAGGCTGAAGGTCTTTAAGAATTTCTCCAGTTCTTCTAGTATCTTTGTCTTTAACTTCAGCACCAAAACCTAATGATCTCTCTGTTCCTCTGTTTCCAATTATTTTTTCTAATCCATCAAAAGCGCCGCCACATATAAATAAAATATTTGTTGTATCGACTTGCAAAAATTCTTGTTGTGGATGTTTTCTTCCACCTTGAGGAGGAACTGATGCTACTGTACCTTCCATAATTTTTAGAAGAGCTTGTTGAACTCCTTCACCAGAAACATCTCTGGTTATTGAAGGATTATCAGATTTTCTTGTAATCTTATCAACTTCATCAATGTAGACAATTCCTCTTTGAGCTCTCTCAACATTATAATCGGCAGCTTGTAAGAGCTTTAAAATTATATTCTCTACATCTTCGCCAACATATCCCGCCTCAGTTAATGTAGTTGCATCAGCCATTGTAAATGGAACATCAAGTATTCTTGCTAATGTTTGAGCCAATAAAGTTTTACCACAACCTGTTGGTCCAAGTAGTAATATGTTTGATTTCGCTAATTCTACATCATCTTTAGCATTCTTATCATCTAGTCTTTTATAGTGATTATGGACGGCAACAGATAAAACTCTTTTAGCAGTTTGTTGGCCAATAACATAATCCTGAAGAACATCAAATATCTCTTGGGGAGCAGGTACGCCTTCAGATGATTTATTATCATTGATTTTATTTTCTTCTTTAATAATATCCATACATAGCTCAACACACTCATCACATATGAAAACGGTTGGCCCAGCAATTAGTTTTTTTACCTCATGCTGGCTTTTTCCGCAAAAACTGCAGTAAAGTGTATTTTTAGAATCTCCGCTGTCGCTAATTTTACTCATAATGATTTTCTAAAGAATTATTTCTCTTCAGTATCCCTTTTTTGAACAACTTTATCAATTAAGCCAAATTTTTTAGCATCATCTGAAGTCATAAAAGTATCTCTATCTAATGCTGACTCAATGGTTTTTAAATCTTTTCCAGTATGATTAACATAAATCTCATTTAATCTACTTCTAAGTGAAATTATCTCTTTTGCGTGTCTTTCAATATCTGATGCTTGACCTTGAAAACCTCCTGATGGTTGATGAACCATAATTCTTGAATTTGGTAGAGCAAATCTTTTATTTTTTTCGCCTGCAGCCAAAAGTAAGCTGCCCATAGAGGCTGCTTGACCAATACAAAGGGTTGAAACTTCTGGTTTAATATATTGCATAGTATCATAGATAGCCAAACCAGATGAAACAACTCCACCAGGTGAATTAATATACATTGAGATTTCTTTTTTTGGATTTTCAGCTTCTAAATACAAGAGTTGTGCGGTAATTACACTTGCCATATAATCTTCAATTGGTCCTGTGACAAAAACTATTCTCTCTTTAAGAAGTCGAGAATAAATATCATAAGCCCTTTCACCTCTATTTGATTGCTCAACAACCATAGGTATTAGATTACTTTGCGGTGTAAATTTATTTTCCATAGAGATATATATGGGTTAATTCTTCAATTATGCCAAGAAATTATAACTATTTTATTAATTAATTGTATATTTAGTTAATAAATACAATGATTTAGATCATTAATAAATTATGTTTTTTTCTTAGCTGTTTTTCCTTTTTTTGTCTTAGGTTTAGTTTCTTTTGGTTTTTCTTGAGTAACTTCAGCGCCAAATAAATCTTTTCTTGAAACTTTTTTATCTTTTAAAGTTACCTTTTCTAACACAAAATCAACAACTTTATCTTCATATATGGGAGCAGTAAGATTCCTAATTGCATCAGGATTTTTCTTATAAAAATCTATGATTTGTTGTTCTTGGCCAGGGTATTTCTGTACTTCTTTTTGTAAAGCAATATTATAATCATTATCGTCTAGATCAATATTATTTATTCTACCAATCTCAGCAATTAATAGGCCAATAGAAATTCTTTTTTCTGATACTTCTTTATAATTCCTTTTTAGTTCTTTCTCTTTTACTTCTAGATCGTCCAAAGTTTTCTTTTGTTGTTCCAGCTGACTTTCAAGTTGGGTCCACATTTGATTAAACTCTTGGTCGACGAGAACTTGTGGTAAATCAAATTTGTGATTTTTTTCCAATTCACTAAAAAGACTGTCTTTTAATTTCATTTTTGCAGCTTGATCAAAATCTTTTTTTATCTGTTCTTCTAGAACACCTTTAAGATCTTTTAGCGAGTCTTGACCAAATTTTTTAGCTAATTCATCATTAATCTTAGAGTCTATTGGATTAAGAATTTCAATTATTTTTACATCAAATTCAGCATTCTTTCCTTCAAGATCTTTATTTGGATATTCATCAGGAAATTTCACTTTAACAACTTTAGAGGTTTCAGCTTTTTCACCCACTAATTGATCTTCAAAAGTATCAATAAATGTTTTAGAGCCAAGTATTAATTCTGCTTTTTCTGCGGTACCGCCATCAAAGTTTACACCATCAACTGCCCCTGAATAATCTAATATTACTTTATCTCCATCTTTTGACTTTGATCCTTTTTTCGCCAATTTGTAATCTTTATTTTGTGTAGCTAAATACTCAAGAGCTTCATCAATGTCTTCTTTCTTTGGACTGGCCACAGGTTTATCTAACTTTATCTTTTTAAAATCAACAAACTCTATCTCAGGTAATGCTTCAAAACTCATAGAGAAAGTAATATCGCTTTGATCATTTATAGATTTTTCCATTTCACTAATTAATTTTATTTCTGGATTAACGGCCGGCCTTAAGTCTTTTTCATCAAGAACCTTTCTAGAGCTTTCAGAAACTTTTTCTTCAATTACCTCAACAATTGTCTCTTTACCATATAATTTTTCGACATGACTCATTGGAACTTTTCCGGGTCTAAAACCTGCAATTTTTACTTTTTCACTTATATCTTTTAATTTCTTTTGTTTTAAATCGTCTAAATCTGAAAACGCTATTTCAACAAGAAATTCCTTTTTCAAGCCTTTTAATTTTTTTTCTTCTAAAATTTTCATTACTTTCTCTTTTCAATGGTGCGGGCGGAGGGAGTCGAACCCCCACGCCGAAGCACAGGTACCTAAAACCTGCGTGTCTACCAATTCCACCACGCCCGCATTTGTACAGTGTAATAACAGCAGATAGAATTTTTATCTAGCTTAAAATAAAATATTTAGAGCATTAATTCATAAATATGGACACTCCAATATTTTTTAAACTTATAACCAACTTTATTTAATTTACCTACTTTTTTGAAATTAAGGGTTTTATGTAAATTTATTGATGCTTTGTTAGGATAAGTTATTAAAGCATATAGATTTTTAATATTTGTAGACTTTAATCTTGTTATAAGTTCAAACATTAATTTTTTTCCAAATCCTCTACCCTTAAATTTTTCACTTATATATACACTAGTTTCTAACGATTGATTATAAGCTTCTTTTTCTCGAAATTTAGTTGAACAAACAAATCCAACCAATTCATCATTTTCATATCCAACCAAGCAAATTGATGTTTTAGAATTTTTAAACTGATGAAACCATTCTTTTTTTTCTTCTATTGTTCTTTGATTTATATCAAAGGTATAAGCTGTATTTGAGATATAATAATTATAAATATCATTAATCCCATTTAGATCTTTATTTTTTGCTAAACTAATTTCCACTTTGATATACTTTCTTCAATTTCTTTGATATTGCTTTTGATAAAAATTTGCTCATATCCTCAGCTATCAAGCCAGGTCCTTCCTCAATGCCAATTTGATTATGAAGCCAAGAGGCAGCGCCTGCTGCAAAATGACTTTTCATTCCCTGTGCAAGAAAGCTTCCACATATACCAGCTAATACATCGCCAGAACCTGCGGTTGATAGGAATGGAGAAGATTCTGTAGCAATAAGCGTCATTTTTTTTGGCGATGAAATAATGGTATCATTACCCTTAAATAAAATAGTCGAATTAGTAATTTTTGCCGCTTTATTTGCTTTATCAATTTTATCCGTATTGGGAAAATTAAATAATCTATTAAATTCTCCTTCATGAGGAGTTAGAATTATATTATTTCTTTTTCTTCTTTTTTTCAGCAAGCTAAATAATTCATTAGGATTCTTTTGAAAAGATGTTAGACCATCAGCATCCAAAACAAATCCTATCTCTTCCTTAATTGCTCTTACAACTAATCCTTTGATCATTTGATTTACACCGCTTCCTGGCCCAATAATCAATGTTTTAATTTTCTTTTCTTTTACAAAGTTAAAAAATTCTTCTGTGCTGTTTATTTCTTTTAGCATTACTGAAGTAAGGTGAGAGGCATTAACTACTAAAGCATTAGTCTCAGATGCAAGAGTGACTGCTCCGGCACCTGATCGTAAAGCTGAAACCGCAGCTAAACGTGATGCACCTGTAGATGTTAGTGGTCCAGATTTTACAAGAATATGGCCCCTTTTATATTTGTGATCAGACATTGATGGCCATTTAAAGTTTTTTATCCATGATTCGGGAATGTTTAATTTTACTTTAGATAATTTTGTAACCTTAGAAATTTCTGATTTTTTTTCACCAATTGAAACAACATGAACATTACCTGAATTTATTTTTCCAGGTAATAAATAATGGCCAATCTTAGGCGCAACAAAAGTTATTGTATGATTAGCTTTTATGGAAATTGGCATTAAATTACCAGAGTCAGAGTTGATACCGCTGGCGATATCAATAGAAATCTTACAGGCTTTTGTTTTATTAATTTTTTTTACGATCTTTATAAAGTTATTTGAAAAATTCCTGCTAAGACCTATACCAAAAATACTATCTATAATCATAGAGTATTTATTTAAATTTAAATCATCGAATTTTTGAGGAGAAATATTTAAATTTTTTAATTTCTCATTTGAATATTTATTAATTTTACTTTTACTTGAAATAGGAAAACTAATATCTACCTTATACCCACTCTTAAGAAGATATCTTGCGATAACAAGGCCATCTCCTCCATTATTTCCAGGGCCACACAAAATTAAAATTTTTTTATTAAAATCTTTTAGATAAGGAATAATTTTTTTTTCAATTTTTAAGGAAGCTGATTTACCAGCATTTTCCATTAAATCTGAGAACTTAATACCCCTTCTGATACATAATTTATCTAATTCATAAGAAGATTGTGATGTAAATATAGTGTTAAGCATTAATTAACCTTGCTTTCTAGGCTTTTCCCTAATTTCACTAATTTTAATCTATCATTTATTTTTCTTATCTCAGTAATAGAGCAATTAGAGGGTTGAAAATTAACAATTTTATCGGATTTAAGTATTTCACCTATAATTGAATTAATTACTACAAAGTGTGTAAATATAATTGTGTCTTTGTTTAAAGAATAAATATTGTTCATAATATTTTTTTTCCATTGAATAAAATTTACACCAGAGTCTATGGTTTCTTTATCTTTTAATAACTCAGACCAGGTTAAAGGTAAGACCCTTCGCAACCAATTAACTCTTTTTTCTAAGTCAAGAGTTGGAGATGGAAGCTCCCTAAAATTGTCATTAATTACTATATCAGAACAAATTTTTTCAAGAGCTAAAGAAGCAGTTTCTTTACATCTATTTAAAGGGCTTGATATAAAATCAATATTATTTATTGAGTTTTCATCAATAGTAGAGCTCACAAATGTTGCCAAAGATTGTGCTTGTGATTTCCCTAACTCACTTAAAGGTGGGTCTTGTGAATTCCACCCTTCAGTTGCTTCTCCATGTCTAACAAGATATATTTTTACCATTTCTATATTGAAAAAATGTTAAGACCTTCAGAATTTCTTGAAACAATGCAATCTCTATTTAAACATTCTTCTGTCATCATAATTTCAAGAGTTTTTTCATCATTTGAAATAGCGATAAATCTCTTATTATTTACATCTATTCGTCCGATTACTATTCCCATTTGTGGACCGTCTCTACCATTTGCAACAGTATATGTTTCTATTGTTGCATTACCGCTTGGATCTTCATCAACATCCGGTCTATCTAAATCATCAATTATTTTTTGATAGTTTTTTGGTTCTTCTCTTTTCCAATTCCCTTCATAAGGAATATTTGAATAAAGCCCTATTCCATGTTTTGTTGCATACCATCCATTTGATGTGCAAAGTCCTTTGCTATTATTATTTTCTCTTAATTTCTCCATCATTGTAGCTATAGAGTGACTGACATAATTATTTCCTGCTCCACCAAAAAAAGGTAATCCGCCAGTAACAGTTAAAGGCTTGGATATAGTTTCAGGAATATCTAATGCTTCTCTTCCCAATTCAACCATACTTGGAAAACATGAATATAAATCAAAAAAATCTATTTCATCAATATTCCATTTTGCCATGGATAATGCTTTTTCACCCATAAGCCTTATAGCCTTAGATTTATGAAGATCAGGCCTTTCAGTAACATTCCAAACTTCATTAATATCTGCACAACCATGAAGATAAATTCTTTTTGATTTTGGGACAGAATACTCATTTGCTTTTTTTTCACTCACAATTATTAAAGAAGCGCTTTGATCAACTTCCATTATTGCATTCATGTATTTTGTATAAGGAAACCCAACAAACCTATTACCCTCATTAGGCGTAGATATTTCCTTAGCACTTCTATAAGTTGGAAACCAAGAATTTGAGTTTTGGCTTGCAACTTTTGTAAAAGGCTCAAACATTTCCCCTAAGTAATCTAAATGTTTTTCAATCGAGTGATTTTTATTTCCTCGTATAGCATTTTCAAAAAGCGGGTAAACATTAATAGGGAAAATAATTCCGTGTTTCATCTCATTTTCTGTTCCACCAGGTTTTTCAAACCCTAGATCAATTCTTTCTCCGCCTGCATCCTCTCCCCAGCCTGTTTTAATTCCTAATTTTGAAGCTTTTCTCATAGAAGAAAAACATTCAGCTCCTGACAGAAGCGCTACCTCCGTTTCACCCTTAGTTATCATTTCAGCTAAAATATTTATTAGATATTGCGGTGTATTCCCTCCAGAGGGTCCATTAAATGTTTTTGCGTCATTAACACCTAAACTATTAGCAAGGGACTGCGGGGGATTAGAATAAATACTAAAAGGAGGCCTTCTACCTCCACCTGAATCAAAAATAAATCTTACAGTTGTAACTGTATCAATTTTATCCTCTAAAGATTCTATAGTGCTATCTTCAAATGCTTTTAAAGAGGAATCTCTCATTAATTCAATTGGATTTTTAGCATCTTTTGGATTATCAATTTTTTGAGTTATTTGCCCACAACCAACTAATACAGGTGTATTATCTTTAATAGACATAAAGTCTCCTTTGTACTTTTATAAAATAAATTAAATCATAACAAACAAACATATTTTTCCTATTAAATTTTAATTAAATAGTTACACACTATTGACTTACACATATTACATATGACGGAATCAACCCAGGCAACTATTAGTTTGGCATAAATTTTGCTTATGTATAGTATAATTTTTTGGAGAAAGACATGAAGAAAATAACAGCAATAATAAAACCCTTCAAGCTTGATGAAGTGAGGGATGCACTACAAGAAATTGATATTTCTGGCGTAACTGTTACTGAAGCCAAGGGCTTTGGAAGACAAAAGGGTCACACAGAATTATATAGAGGTGCAGAATATAATGTAGATTTTTTACCAAAGATTGTTCTTGATATTGTTGTAGATGACGACAAGTGTGACAAAGCTTGTGAAGTTATAACAAAATCAGCATATACGGGCAAAATTGGTGATGGAAAAATTTTTATAAGTAACATTGACGAAGCAATAAGAATTAGAACTAGTGAAACTGGTTCTGAAGCAATATAGTTTTAATTTTTTTTAATAACGGAGAACAGCATGAAAAAATATGAATATGTATGGTTGGATGGATACCAACCTGAGCCTTACTTAAGAAGTAAAGTAAAAGTAACTACTGATAGAACACCACCTGAATGGTCGTTTGATGGCTCATCAACCCAACAAGCCGACACTGAAGGTTCAGATTGTATTCTTATACCAGTTCAAGAATATAAAAATCCATTATTTGGAGATTCTCTAGTGATGTGTGGAGTTCAAACAAGCGCTAGAGAAGCACATTCAACAAATATGAGACATTCCGCCTCTGAAATCGTTACTGATGAATGGTGGTTTGGTTTTGAACAGGAATATTTTCTTACAAATCCAGATGGTTCAATTTTAGGTTGGGAAGAAGGAATCCCTGAAAGAGCTCAAGGTGAATATTATTGTGGTGTTGGAGCAGGAAATGTTAAGGGCAGAGATGTATCTGAAGCTCATTTAGAAGCATGCCTAGAAGCTGGTATTGAACTGACTGGAACGAATGCTGAAGTTGCCTTAGGTCAATGGGAATATCAATGCTTAGGCAAAGGAATTAAAGCTGGTGACGATCTATGGATGAGTAGATATCTTCTTCAGAAAGTCGGTGAAGAATTTGATGTGTGTGTAAACTTCCATCCTAAACCTCAAGCAGGAGACTGGAACGGCTCAGGCATGCATACTAATTTTTCAAATGAAGTAATGAGATCAAATGGTTCTGAAGAACTTTTTACAGGTTTTTGTGAAAAGCTAGGTGAAGTTCATGATCAAGGCATAGCTTCTTACGGATCAGATAACGATAAAAGACTAACTGGCCTTCATGAAACACAGAAAATTACTGAATTTTCTTACGGTGTTAGTGATAGAGGTGCAAGTATTCGTATTCCTATTTACACTGTAGAACATAATTGGAATGGATATCTTGAGGATAGAAGGCCTGCATCAAATGCTGATCCTTATAAAATCATTTCACATATTGTTGGCACTTTAACAAGCTAAAGCTAAAAACATATGACAAAAAAGCCCAACTTACGAGTTGGGCTTTTTCTTTTCCTCGAATCAATCTTTATATAAATGTTTAATTCATAATGAATAAAACAAAGAAATATGATGCTTCTTCAATAGAAGTTCTTGAAGGCCTAGAACCAGTTAGGAGAAGGCCTGGAATGTATATTGGAGGAACAGATAACTCTTCAATGCATCACTTATTTTCAGAAGTTATTGATAATGCTATGGATGAAGCAGTTGCAAATTTTGCATCATTTATAGAAGTAAAGGTTGAAAAAGATAATATTATAACTGTTTATGATAATGGAAGAGGTATACCTATTGATCCACACCCTAGCTTTCCAGATAAATCTGCTTTAGAGGTAATAATGACAACTCTACATGCGGGTGGTAAATTTAGTAATAAAGTTTATCAAACATCTGGTGGTCTACATGGCGTAGGTATCAGCGTAGTTAATGCGCTTTCAGAATTTGTAGATGTTGAAATTTATAGAGACAAAAAAATATATAATCAGAAATTTTCAAAGGGACACCCTACTTCAAAACTAAAGGAGCTAAAAAAGAAAACTAATAGAAAAGGAACAAAAGTTAGTTTTAAGCCTGATCCTGAAATATTTGGAATAGATAATTATTTTAATTGCAAAAAATTATATGATTTTAGTAAATCTAAAGCTTATCTTTTTGCTGGCGTTGAGATTAGATGGTTCTGTGAAGGTGAAATCTCAAAAAAAGAAAATATTCCTGAAAATGATGTATTTAAATTTTCGAATGGCCTTATTGATTTAGTAGAAAATGAAGTTGATGAAAAGATGTCCTTACTAACTGAGATCTTTTCAGGAAATAGGGAAAGAGACAAAAATAATCTATCTTTCGAATGGGCAATTAATTGGTCTTTAGGCAATAATACATTCTTAAATTCTTACTGCAATACCGTCCCAACACCTCAGGGAGGGACTCATGAGCTTGGATTAAAAGGTGGACTCTTAAAGGCAATAAAATCACATGGAGAAAGAACAGGAGATAAAGTTGCGCAAAAAATTAATTCTGATGATTTAAGTAAAAATCTTATAGGTGCGATATCAGTTTTTCTTCCCGATCCTAAATTTCAAGGACAAACAAAAGACAAACTTTCAAATAAATCAATCCAAAAGGTTATCGAAAATGCAATAAAGGATAGATTTGAAACTCTTTTGTCTAACTCACCTCAGCAAACTGAGTCATTATTAAAATATTTATATTCAATAACTGAAGAAAGATTAAAGAAAAAACAAGATAAAGAAACCTCTAGGAAAAGTGCAATTAGGAAATTAAGACTTCCTGGCAAACTAGCTGATTGTTCTCAAGGAAATAGCGAAGGTACTGAATTATTTATCGTAGAAGGTGATAGTGCCGGAGGATCTGCAAAACAAGCAAGAGATAGAAGGTTTCAAGCTATTCTACCACTTAGAGGGAAAGTTCTAAATGTAGCTAATTCTACTAAATCCAAAATAAGAGATAATCAACAAATATCTGATCTTATACAAGCACTGGGTTGTGGATCTGGAGATCTTTATAATGAAAACGGCTTAAGATATGAAAAAATAATTATAATGACCGATGCTGATGTGGATGGTGCACATATTGCATCATTATTAATCACTTTCTTTCATGAAGAAATCCCTGAAATAATCGATCAAGGAAAGTTATTCTTGGCTTTACCTCCGCTTTACAAGATTTCACAAGGAAAAAAAGTTTTTTATGCCAAAGATGATCATGATAGAGATGAAATGATTAAAAAGCATCTCGATGAAACAAAAAAAATTGAAATAAATAGATTTAAGGGTTTAGGTGAAATGATGCCTGCTCAACTAAAAGAAACGACTATGTTACCTGGTAACAGAACATTATTAAGAATAGTTAATCCCGAAGATAGAAAAAAAGTATCAAAAACAGTTGTAACTAATTTAATGGGCAATAAGCCTGAATTAAGGTTTGAATTCATTAGAGAAAAGGCTAATCTATACGATAATATTAGAAATTAATTTTCTTAAGGAGTTATTCATGGATTTTAATAAGATAAGTTTGGAAGTTTCCGACAATATTGGAATTATGCGATTTAATGATCCCACTGTTAGAAATGCAGTCTCATCGGAAATGTTGGAAGGTATTTGGGAATGTCTTAATGAAATTGAAAAAAAAGATTCAAAAATAAAATGCCTTTTAATTACGGGTGAAGGAAAAGGTTTCTGCGCTGGTGCAAATTTATCTACTGGCTCAGAAAAATCCAACTCTGGTAGACAAGACGCTGGTCATGCTCTTGAGACAATGTATCATCCGATATTAAGAAGATTAAAAAATATGAATATTCCTATTGTAACTGCAGTTAATGGTGCAGCTGCAGGAATAGGAATGTCTTTTGCATTAATGGGTGATATTGTCTTAGCTTCAAAATCTGCTTTTTTTCTTCAAGCCTTTAGAAGAATAGGTCTTGTTCCTGATGGCGGATCAACATGGCTTCTTCCAAGATTAATAGGTAATGCAAGGGCGAAAGAACTTTCAATTCTAGGTGAGAGATTGCCAGCTGAAAAAGCCTATGATTGGGGATTGATTAACAGATTAACTGAAGATGATGAATTAATAAATAATTCTATGGAAATTTGTAAAGAATTAGCAAATGGTCCTATGTCATTAAGACTTATAAGAAAAGCCTTCTGGGAAAGCTCAGATAATACTTATGAGGAACAACTTAATTTAGAGAGAGAACTTCAATTCGAGGCTGGAAATTCGGAAGACTTTAAAGAGGGTGTTAGAGCTTTTCTTGATAAAAGAGACGCTGAATTTAAAGGTAATTAGTTTAATTTTTAATAAACTCAACTGGAATTTCAGCTTGCTCTAGAGTTACTGACTCACCACATCCACATTCATCAGTTTGGTTAGGGTTATTAAATATGAAGCCTGAATTCAGTTTCGTTTCTTCATAATCAAGTTCAGTCCCCAATAAAAATAGAAGAGCAGAGTTATCAACTATAACATTAATGTTGTTAAGCTTTACAATTTCTCCACCAACATCAAGATCTTCAACATAATCCATAGTATAGGCCATTCCAGCACAACCGCCATTTTCAACACCAATTTTAATAGCCTTTATATCTTTTTCAGATTCATTAATTAAATGCTCTAACCTCTTAACTGCCTCTGGGGTTGCTGACATAATTTTTGTGTTAATTTTACTCATAATTAAACCATTAAAACATATTCAATGTTAATCTAGCCTCATCTGACATTAAACTCATATCCCACGGAGGATCGAAAACCATTTCAACTATAACATCGTTTACTCCATCTACCTTTTTAATGGCATCTTCGACCCATTTAGGCATTTCTTCTGCAACCGGACACCCTGGAGCTGTTAAAGTCATTGTTACCTTTATATTGTTATTAATTTCTTCGTTAATCCCATAAATAAGCCCTAACTCATAAATATCAACAGGTATTTCTGGATCATAAACTGTTTTCAATGCCTCAATCAACTTATTATGTTCTATTTTTTCCGTCATTTTTAAAACCATACTACTTAAATAAAGCTATTGACCTTTCTAACGCTTCAATAAAATTATCAATATCTTGCTGATTTGTATACATTGCTATTGAAGCTCTAGCAGATGCATTAATTCCTAATAAATCCATTAAAGGGCCACAGCAATGTTGTCCTGCTCTTATTGCTACACCATAATTATCAATTATTGTTGAAATATCATGAGGATGTTGACCTTCTACATTAAATGTAACAATAGGACTATAAATATTTTCTTCACCATAAATAACGATATCTTTAACTGTTTTAATTTGATTATGTAAGTAATTAGATACCTTAAGTTCATGATCAAACAAGCCTTCTTTTATTTTCTTCTCAAAATAATTTATTGCCATTCCCAAACCGACTGCACCTGTAATATTGGGTGTACCAGCCTCAAATTTATTTGGAGCATCGCTATATGTAATATTTTCTTTTTGGACATATTTAATCATATCTCCTCCGCCCCTCCATGGACGCATTATATCTAGATATTGACTTTTGGCGTAAAGAATACCAATTCCATTTGGACCATAAAGTTTATGACCGGAAAATAAATAAAAATCACAATCTAAGTCTTGAACATCAATTTTTTCATGAACAACACCTTGGCATCCGTCAATTAAAACTGGAATTCCTTGCGAGTGAGATAAATCAATTATATTTTTAATATCAGGTGAAGCACCAAGAACATTAGACATTTGAGTTACAGCTATAAGTTTAGTTTTAGAGGTTATTGCTTTTTCAAATTGATTAATATCAAACTTTCCATTTTGATCGCAATCAATCCATTTGATTTGAACTCCTTTTCTCTCTCTTAAAAAATGCCAAGGAACAATATTTGCATGGTGCTCCATTGTAGTAATAATTATTTCATCACCTTTAGATAAATGCTCATCTGCATAAGAACTAGCTACAAGGTTTACACTATCAGTCCCTCCTGAAGTAAAAATAATCTCCTCTAAAGATTTTGCATTTAAAAATTTTTGAACAATCTTTCTTGATTCTTCATATGCAGAGGTAGATAGCACAGACAATGTATGTAAACCCCTATGCACATTGGAATAATCATTACTCTCAAATTGCTTAATGCCCTCAAGGACATCTATAGGTTTTTGAGAACTAGCAGCGTTATCAAGGTAGGTTAAATTATTCCCTTGTATCTCTCTTGAAAGAATTGGAAAATCTTTTCTCGTTTTTTCTACATCAAAAGTCATTTATATTCCTCAGGTAAAAATTCTCTCAAAAAACCTTTTTCTCCTATATAAGAACTGATATGACCATCTAAAATTAAATTAATTGCATTTTTTCTTTCAAGTCCTCTTGCACAAAGATAAAAAATTTCCTCTTCATTAAGACTGCCTATGGTAGCGCCATGTTTACAAATGACATCATCATTAAAAATTTTCATTTGAGGCTTTGCATTCATTACAGCCTTATCGGACAGAAGAAATCCTTTACAATCTTGTTCAGCCTTGGATCCTAATACAGAGTTATGGATATCAATCATAGATTGAAAAGAACAAACTGAGTCTTTATCAAGTATTGCTCTTACACCTGATACACTTTCACAATTAGATTTACTAAAAATATTATCTACAAGAATGTCATCATTTGAATTTTCTGATGGTATTGAAATCGTTTTTGATGAACAAATAGATTTTTCACCAATATGATTAGAAAATAATTGAAGTCTTGAAGATTCAATAGGCATAGATAAATTCTTCATATTAAAATTTGAATGATTTAAAAGAAAAACTAGATTTGTTTCTACCAATAGTCCTTGTGAAGAATTAATACGTGATATCTCGAGTTCTGATTTATTTCCAATATTATATTCTACTAATAAATTTAAAAATCCATTTGTAGTTGAGTTAACATAATTGATTTTTGCTTTTACATTATCTGCAATATTAATAATCAATCTAGGTAAAGAAATATTTTTCCCATTATAGTCAATTTTAATTGTAATTGGCTCATTCTGAGTATGCTTAATATCTAAAATCTTAATTTGATTTCCGCATGCAACATTTAAATCCACAACAGACTCACTTTTAAAGAAATTACATGGCTTAAAATAATCTTCGATGGATAAATTATTATCCGCATAATCATAAAAAATATTTTTTTCTTCTAAATCTTCAACAATTATTTCTGAATTTGAAATATCATTTTTGATATATTTTTTTGATTTAGAGACTAAATCGAAATATTTCCAACTTTC
Source organism: uncultured PS1 clade bacterium (assembly GCA_902533755.1). Classification (GTDB taxonomy): domain Bacteria; phylum Pseudomonadota; class Alphaproteobacteria; order MED-G09; family MED-G09; genus AG-430-B22. The sequence continues at coordinate 42,960 of CACANC010000004.1, read as the reverse complement.
ATTTCTTTTATTAGGCAAACCCTGATCAATAAAATTATCAAATATTTTTTCTTTCTGATCAGTGTAATCATTAATATTTTTTATATTCTCTCTAAATTTATGAAATTCAACAGATGACATTTTTAATTAAAACTCTCAAACCCTTTGTTTTCAATCTTATCTGCTAAATCCGGTCCTCCCGACTCAACTATTCTGCCATCAACTAATATATGAACTTTTGAAGGACTTAGTTTATCAAGTAATTTTCTATAATGAGTGATAACTAAGAATGAATTTTCTTCATTTTTCATTCCTACAATTCCATCAGAAACAATATCTAATGCATCAACATCTAGGCCAGAGTCAGTTTCATCTAAAATTGTTAAAACCGGATTTAATACTAAAAGCTGAAGAGTTTCATTCCTCTTTTTTTCTCCTCCAGAAAATCCTACATTTAACTGTCTCTTTAATACTTCATCATTAATTCCAAGTATCTCAGCTTTTTCTCTAACATATTTTAGGAAGTCAGATGGACCTAATACCTCTAAACCATTAGCTCTTCTATTTGCCTCATGAATTGTTTTTAAAAAGTTCATTATAGTTACACCTGGAATTTCTAACGGATACTGAAAAGCCATAAATAATCCTAGATTAGATATCTCATTTGGCTTTAATTCTGTAATGTTTTTATTTTTAAAAATAATTTGTCCTGAAGTAACTTTATAATCTTCATTTCCAGACAAAACATTTGAAAGGACAGACTTTCCTGATCCATTAGGTCCCATAATTGCATGTATTTCATTGAATGGAATAGATAAATTTAATCCTTTTAAAATCTCCTTGTCTCCTGCATTTACGTGGAGATCATTTATTTCAAGTAAGTTTCCACTCATCCTACACTTCCTTCTAGACTAATCTCGAGAAGTTTTTGAGCTTCAACTGCAAATTCCATAGGTAATTTTTGTAAAACTTCTTTACAAAAACCGTTAACAATTAATGCTATAGCCTCTTCTTCATCAAGACCTCTTTGGAGACAATAAAATAGCTGATCTTCAGATATTTTGGATGATGTTGCTTCGTGTTCAATGGTTGAAGTCTTATTCTTAGACTCTACATATGGAATTGTTGTTGCTGAACAATTCCCAGTTAAAAGCAACGAGTCACATTGTGTAAAATTTCTTGAATTCTCTGATTTAGGATGGATATTAACTTGCCCTCTATATGTGTTTGAAGATGATCCAGATGAAACGCCTTTCGAAATAATTCTACTTTTCGTATTTTTCCCTAAATGAAGCATCTTAGTACCGCTATCAACCTGCTGATAATTATTAGATATTGCAATTGAGTGAAATTCTCCTGAGGAATTATCACCTTTTAATATACAGCTAGGGTATTTCCATGTGATTGCTGATCCAGTTTCAACTTGTGTCCATGAAATTTTTGAATTATCACCTCTACAATCACCTCTTTTAGTAACAAAATTATATACACCGCCCTTACCCTTTTCATCTCCAGGGTACCAATTTTGCACTGTAGAGTATTTTATCTCAGCTCCTTTTAAAGCTACCAACTCAACTACTGCAGCATGAAGTTGATGCTCATCTCTCATTGGAGCCGTACAGCCTTCAAGATAACTTACATAAGAATCTTCATCGGCAATTAAAAGTGTCCTTTCAAATTGACCTGTACCAGCAGCATTTATCCTAAAGTAAGTAGATAATTCCATCGGGCAAGTTACTCCAGGTGGAATGTAAACAAAGCTTCCATCTGAAAAAACAGCAGAATTTAATGTTGCAAAAAAATTATCTGAGTTAGGGACTACTGTTCCTAGATATTTTTTGATTATTTCAGGATGTTCTTTAACAGCTTCAGAAAAAGAACAAAATATTACACCATCCTCTTTCAATTTTTCTTTAAAAGTTGTTCCAAGAGATACGCTATCAAAAACTGCATCGACAGCTACACCTGCTAACCATTCTTGCTCCTTTAGTGGTATACCTAATTTGTTGTAGGTTTCTATAAGCTTTGGATCAACCTCATCTAGACTTTTTGGTTTTTCAATCTCTTTGGGTGCAGAAAAATAATAAGCATCCTGATAATCAATTTTAGGGTATCTAAGGCTTGACCAATCTGGCTCTTTCATTTTCAGCCACCTATTATAAGAATCTAACCTCCAATCAAGCAGCCACTTAGGTTCTTCTTTTTTATCTGAAATAAACCTTACTACATCTTCATTTAATCCTTTTGGCGCAAAAACGGTTTCAATGTCGGTTTCAAAACCGAATTCATAAGGGCTGTTAAAGTCTTTTTCACTAGGTTTATTTATTTTTTTATTCAATTTTAATCTCTTTGTGATTTTATATGGCTACTCTATTTAAATAACCAATGATCAATTTATAGTCATATTGTCGCAATCTTGAGCTAAAATTGGCGCCCTAGACCTTCCTAAAATATTGCCCTCAAGTATATCTTTTAATGAAATGTGACTTAGAAAAAGATTTATTTGCTTACCTAATTCGTCCCACAAATCATGGTTTAAACATTTTCCAGAAATACCTGTGCATGATATATGTTTCTGAGAACAGCCTTTAGTTTCAATTTTTCCTTCTATTAACTCTATAACATCGCTCATAATAATTTCTTCAGCTTTCAGAGCGAGTTTATAACCTCCATTAGGGCCTCTAACAGCCTTAACAAAGCCATTTCTTTTTAAATTTGATAAAATTTGCTCAAGATATGTTGAGGAAATATTCTGTGATTTTGCAATTTCAGAGATTTTAATTAAATTCTTATCCTCTGAAAGCGCTATTTCAGTTAAAGCAAGTACAGCATATCTACCCTTAGTTGTTAATTTCATTAATCTCTCATATTTAAATTGTTACAAATTTTCTACAGTTGTGTTAGAAACATATAGAATTTAGTGTGGATTTATAATTCTTGACTAGTTTTGTCAAGAAATACTTCATTTTATAAATTTCTTTAGCACTAATACATTCAAAATAAGGTTAAAAATATGCCAGAAATTATATACAGCGGACCTGATGGAAGATTGGAAGGTAGAATGAATGTTGTAGAAAACAAAAGGTCTCCTGTTGCTATTATATTACATCCACTTCCTCAATTTGGTGGAAACATGAATAATCCGATTATCTTTAATTTATATCATACCTTCATAAAAAAAGGTTTTTCAGTTTTGAGGTTTAATTTTAGAGGGGTTGGAAAGAGTCAAGGGGAATTCGATCAAGGTATTGGAGAATTGTCAGATGCCGCTGCTTCACTTGACTGGATACAATCTCAAGTTTCAGACTCAAAAGGTTGTTGGGTTGCGGGTTATTCTTTTGGAGCCTGGATAGCAATGCAGTTATTAATGAGAAGACCAGAAATAGAAGGCTTTATATCTATATCTCCTCCAGCAAATATGTACGATTTTAATTTCCTTGCTCCATGTCCATCATCGGGTATTATTTTACATGGTGAAGAAGATAAAGTAGTTCCTAAAGATGATATTCTAAGGCTAGTTGAAAAACTTCAAACTCAAAGAAATATAAATATAGATTATAAGAATATTACGGGTGCAAATCACTTTTTTGAAAATAAAACAGAAAAACTTATAAATGAAGTAAGTAAATATCTTGAATCGCGATTGATTGGCCCAGATTTTTAAATTGTAAAAATATAAGAAGAGTAAATGAATAATTATAAATCTGATTTTCTAAACCATATAAATGAAAGAGGTTTCATTTACCAGATAAGTGACTCAGATAAATTGGATAAACTATTCTCTGAAGAAAAAATTTCAGCCTATATAGGTTTTGATTGTACTGCTCCAAATCTTCATATTGGCTCTTTAATGCAAATACTTTTACTAAAAAAATTACAAGATTTTGGCCATACACCTATCGTACTTATTGGTGGAGCAACAAGCAAAATAGGAGATCCCTCGTTAAAAGATAAATCCCGCAAAATGTTATCTTACGAAGATATTAATAATAATGTTAAAGGCATAAAAAAGGTTTTTGAAAAGTTTTTGAATATTAATAAAATTAAAATTATTGATAATAGTAAATGGCTTGAAGAATTAAACTACATAGATTTTCTTAGAGAAATTGGAAGCCATTTTTCAGTAAATAGGATGCTTTCTTTTGACTCTGTAAAACAGCGTCTTGAAAGGGAACAAAATCTATCCTTTTTAGAGTTTAATTACATGATTCTCCAGGGTTATGATTTTTATAAACTTAACACAGACTATAATTGCATTCTCCAAATGGGTGGATCTGACCAATGGGGGAACATAATTTGTGGTATAGATCTATCAAGAAGATTAGCTGGTAAAGAACTATTTGGATTAACGACTCCATTATTAACCACCTCTTCAGGTCAAAAAATGGGCAAAACAGAGGAAGGGGCAATTTGGCTTAATTTTATCTCTGAAAAAGATAATCATTCAACGCATCCAAGAGATTTTTGGAATTATTGGAGAGATAAAACAGAAAATGATGATGTTGGAAAATTCCTTAGGTTATTTACTGATATGCCTTTGAGTGAAATCTATGAGATAGAAAAATTAAAAAATGAAGATATCGAAAAAGGGAAAGAATTATTAGCGACTACGATAACGGAACTTGTTCACGGGAAAGACTCTGATTGGAAAAGCAAAAAAAGAATCGTCTTTAAAAAGAAAGAATTTGAGAAGGGATATGGTTTATTAAGTCTTCTTTCTCATAATGATTTAGGGCTAGCAAAATCAAATAGTGAAGCTAGAAGATTTATTCAATCAAAAGCCGTCAAATTAAATGATGAATTAATCAGTGATGAGAAATATACTTTAACACTAAACAATTTTAAAAACTCAAAAGAAATAGAAATTTCTCTTGGAAAAAAGAAAAAAATAATCATTGAAATAGATTAATCAAATATTCTTTGTAAAAATCCAGGAGTTAAAACTGATAAAGGGTTGGTTTCAATTTTAACTTCACCCTCATCTTCATTATAAATTCTAAATTTTATCCCAATTAATCCCTCTCCATCTTTGCTTCCTGAGAATAGTTCCCCTAAAAGTGGTACATTAGAAGGTAAATTATTAAGCCATGATACCGGAACAACTGTCCCATTAAAGTCAATTTTACTTTTGTCGAAAATATATCCGCCAGATAATGATAATCCTAAACTATTCCCTACTACAGGAAGATTGCTTTCAGGTTTTAAAATTCCATCAATAATACTTATACCTCTATTTGAAAGCTGAACATTAAAATTAGAACTAGCAAAGGTAATGTCTCTTCCACCATCACTAATATTGCTTAAACCAGGTATTGAAACATCAAGAATTTGGGCAAAAATCGGTAATTCAAGAATTTTAAGGCTTTTTGTTTCTATTGTGCCTTTAAAAAAACTAGCTTCATCAATATTGTAATCAAGAATTAGAATTGATGAATCACTTATTATGCTTGGATTTTTTTCTTTATTATAAATTGTTATCTCTTCAACATTTAAGTTTATATTTGTTTTAGTTTCTGAAAACTTAACAGAGTTCTTTAGAGGAAAATCAAATTGAATAATCAGACTGCTTTCGCCAGATAAATTATTCCTATCTAATTTTATTAATTTTGAAATATAGTTATGCTTACTAAGCAAATCAAAAAAATTCCCTACATTTGAAGAGGCATCAATTATAATTTGTCCAGGACCCTGTCTTTTTTTAATATCAAATGCATTAAACTTACCATTATTAATATAAATTCTTGACCCCTCTTCTAAATCAATACGGCCATCAAATAAATCTATAGTGAACATTTGGAAATCTAAATGACCTTTCCCAAGAGTATCAGTTATGGGAGGCATATTATTTAAGTAATAAGCTTCAATATCATTAAAATCAAAATCTAAATTTATAACTGGATCAAATAATAATTTTCCATCTTTTTTGAAAACAAATTTAGAATTAAACCCTAAATCAGATATTATTCCTTTAAATAAAGATCTATTTGTCCATGCCCTTGCACCTTTACCAAGGTTATCAGGCCATAGAGCTTTGATAAAACTTAAAGGCAAATCTTTAGCAAAACCGCTTATTTCTAATATATCAGAATTTCTTAAACTATTTAAACTGCCATAAAAATTAAAATGACTAATTCGATTATCTTTTTTTTGTTCATTAGATGATAATTTAAAAGCCACTACATTTTTTTCAAGATTACTTAACAATACTTTTATTCTTATTTCAGTATCTAGGAGCAAAGACCATTCAGCAACATTAGGTTTATTTTTTAATCTGCTATTAACAGCAAAAACAAAATCATTATTATTTTTATCAAATTTAAGATTAATATCATTATTAACAAAATCTATTTCTGTTAAATATTTATCAGCAAAATTTGATTTAATAATAGGATCTAAAAATTGTAAATTTAAAGTTCCAAATTGAAGAAAAAGTAGTAAAAAAATAAAACTAAAGATAGAGAAACTAAATATTTTAGAAATTATTGATAAAAGATATTTTATTACTTTATTCATTAATAATCAGTTATAAGGAAAAAAAATGAAAAAAAAATGTAAAATTGGAGATAAGATCCCTAAATTCAAAATACCTTTATCAGATGGGAATTTACTCGATAGTAAAGATATAAAGGATAAAAAATATATTTTATATTTTTATCCCAAAGACAATACTCCTGGATGTACAACTGAAGCAAAAGATTTTACTAATAAAATTAAAGAATTCAAAAAATTAAATACTCAGGTAATTGGGATTTCTAAAGATAGTTTAGAAACTCACAATAAATTTATTAATAAACAAGGATTAAAGATACTTCTAGCATCAGATGAAAATGGCAAAGTTCTTGAAAAATTTGGTGTTTGGGTTGAAAAAAATATGTATGGAAGAAAATACATGGGTATCCAGCGTTCAACTTTTCTAATAAATGAGGAATCTAAAATTGAATACATATGGGAAAAAGTAAAAGTAAAAGGTCATGTTGAAGATGTAATTAATAAAATTAAATCTTCCTAACTAATTTTTCTTGAAAGCGCGCTTGTTAAGAATTTATCAATTCTTCCATCTAAAACTGCCTGAGTATTTCCATCTTCAACATTTGTTCTTAAATCTTTAACCATCTGATATGGTTGCAACACATAAGATCGAATTTGATGCCCCCAACCTATTTCAGATTTAGTATCAAGAATTTCTTGAGCTTTCTCTTCCTTCTTTTGAAGCTCTAATTCATAAAGTCTTGCTCTAAGCATAGATAACGCTGTGCTTTTATTTTTATGTTGAGATCTTTGAGATTGACATTGAACTACTATATTTGTTGGAGTATGTGTTATTCTAACAGCACTATCGGTCGTATTAACATGTTGACCTCCTGCGCCAGACGATCTGTAGGTATCTATTCTACAATCCGATTCCTGTAAATCAACTTTGATATTATCATCAATTTCAGGATAAACCCATACACTTGCAAAACTTGTATGCCTTCTTTTTTGTGAATCAAATGGAGAAATACGAACTAATCTATGAATCCCTGACTCGGTTTTTAGCCATCCATAAGGGTTTTTGCCAATCACTTTAAGTGTTGCACTTTTAATACCTGCTTCATCACCTGCACTGTATTCAATAACTTCAATTTTATATCCTCTGCTTTCTCCCCACCTTGAATACATTCGTAATAGCATTTGCGCCCAATCCTGACTCTCTGTTCCTCCTGCGCCAGGATGAAATTCTAGATAAGCTGAATTAGAGTCAGCTTCACCAGAAAGCATTGATTCTATTAAAGCAAGCTCAGCACGCTCAGATAACTCAGTTAAGGATACTAAAATTTCTTCTTCAAGCTTTTCAGATGATTGACTCTCATTACTATATAAATCAATCAATTCTGAAATTTCAACCAGTTCATTTTTTATCTCTGAATAAATATTAAGAGAATTCTCTAAGTTTGATCTTTCTTGCATTATTGATTGGGCTTCTTTTTGGTCATCCCAAATATCACCACTTTCAATTGATTTATTAAGTTTTTCTAACCTCTTTTTAGAAGTATCCCAGTCAAAGATACCCCCTTAATAGATTTAGATTATTCTCTATGCCATCAATATATTTTAAAAAATCATTTCGCATTTTTTTATCTTATTTAAAATATTCATTAATAGCATTAACAAATTGGCTTGATATAGATTGAAGCCAGTTCCCGCTTCTTAAATTTTTTCTATCATATTCATTTGTTACAAAACCTAATTCTACCAGAACACTTGGAAACTCATCAGATTTTAACACAGCAAAACCTGCTGAGCGAAGAGGATTATTTAATAGAGGTGTCTTAGATTTAACTCTACTAGTTAGAGTGCTTGCAAACTTAGTTGATTTAAAACGATTATCTATTAACTTTCTTTGATATTTAACAAAATCACTTGGGTTTCTAGCATTTCTTAAATAATTACCGCTGTAACTTGTGCCAACCATAGCATAGGAATTCTCAATAGCTGCAAGTTTTTCTGCTTCCTTGTCTAAACCTTTATCTGAGAGAGTGTATACAGATAAACCTTTTGTATTAGAGGAACTAGAAGCATCAGCATGAATTGATATAAATAAATCAGCATTCTTGCTTTTAGCAAAACTTACCCTATCACTTAATGATACAAAACTATCATCTTCTCTAGTAAGAAAAATACGATAATTATTATTTCTAGATAAATGTTTTTTTAATATCCTTGCAAAACGTAGAACAATGTCTTTTTCAGAAACTACCTTTGGGTAGGAAGTTCCCGGATCTTTACCACCATGCCCAGGATCGATGATAATTGTTTTCCTTAATTTATAATTCTTGTTAACCCTTTTATTCTTAATAGTTGAAGTTTTCTTATTAGAAATAATGTCAAAACTTAATCTTCTAATTGAACCAGCGCTAGGTTTTAAAACTTTAACATTCTTAACATTGGGAGATCCATTTAAATCAAATACTATCCTAGATGTATTAGAATTAAAATCAGCATATCTTATTCCTTTAATTACACCAGTTGCTTGTGGAAATGAAAAATCTTTACTGAACTTAACATTGTATAAATCAACAACTATTCTTGAGGGATTAGTGAATGCTGAAATTTCGTGCTTTATTAAATTATTACTATCAATGATAACTCTTAATGCTTCATTATTTCCAGAAAATCTAATTTTTGAAATCAAAGCTCTTTCACTAGAAAATACATTTTCTGTTGCAAATAGAGCACATATTATGAAAATTATTATCTTTTTTTTACTAAAAATCATCATTTTTCAAGAATAATCTATTAGAAGCTTGTCAAACTAAGATTAACTAATATAAAGGAGTCGTATCTATGATTAAATAATTTTTTAATTTAATTATAAAAAAGGATTTATATAGAGGATTTTAAATATCCTCCATAACAATAAAAGCCATGAATATTTCAATAACATATACTGATATGAAGGAAGTAAGTTTTTCAATAAAAAAATATTTATTGGCATTCGGAGATTATCTAAATGACAAACGAAATTTTAATAGATGCAGTCCATCAAGAAGAGACGAGGATTGCAATAATAAAAGACAAGAGATTAGAAGACTATGATTATGAATTCGACGCTAAAAAACCTATTAGAGGGAATATTTACCTTGCCAAGGTAATAAGGGTCGAGCCATCGCTTCAAGCAGCATTTCTTGATTATGGAGGAAATAAAAATGCCTTCCTTCCATTTTCAGAAATAAATCCAGATTATTATCAAATTCCTCAAGCTGATAAGGAAGAAATAAAAAAATCAAATGGAGAAAATCTTGAAGATGAAAATCAAATTTCCACAAAAGTGGGGGAGTCAGATGAGCCTGATGATCTTGGGGGTGATGAACTCGAAGAAATAGAATCAGATAGAAAAAAAAGGAAGGCAGTAAAATATAAAATCCAAGAAGTTATTAAAAAAAACCAAGTTATTCTTTTGCAAATTTCTAAAGAAGAACGAGGCAATAAAGGGGCGGCTGCAACAACTTATATATCAATTCCTGGAAGGTATTGTGTCCTTATGCCAAATACACTTAAAGGAGGAGGAATTAGCAGGAGAATAAATAATCCCAAAGAACGCAAAAAATTAAAAACTATCTTAGATAAGTTAGAAGTTTCAGATGATATGGGCTTGATCATAAGAACTGCAGGAAGCAACACAACTGCAGGTGAAATTAAGAAAGATTATAACTTCTTAGTTAAAAGTTGGAACAAAATACGAGAGGATACCCTTTCAGCAAATGCGCCTTCTTTAATTTACGAAAACGGAAGCGTAATACATAGAACATTAAGAGATATGTACAATAAAGATGTAGATAAAATCTATGTAGAGGGAGACGAAAAATACAAAGTTACTAAAGAATTAATGAAAATGATGCTACCTAGTCATGCTAAAAAAGTGCAAAAATGGAGAGAATCTAAACCCATCTTTCAAAAAGATAATATTCAAGATCAACTAAGTTCAATTTATGCTGAAAATGTTCCTTTAAAATCCGGCGGTTCACTTGTTATTGATCAAACCGAAGCTTTAGTAGCTATCGATGTTAACTCTGGAACATCAAAAAAAGATTACAATATAGAAGACACAGCCCTTAGAACAAATCTAGAGGCCTCTGTAGAAATAGCTAGACAACTTAAATTAAGAGATATGGCAGGTCTTATTGTTATTGATTTTATTGATATGGAAAAGTTTGCAAATCGTAGAGCAATAGAAAAGAAATTAAAGGAATCCTTAAGATCAGACCGATCACGAATCCAGGTTGGAAGAATTAGCTCCTTTGGTTTACTAGAAATGTCTCGACAAAGAATAAGATCAAGCATTCAAGAAAATTCTTATGAAATCTGCCCTCATTGTGATGGTAAGGGATCCTTAAGAACAACTGAATCAATTGCCTTAGAAATATTAAGGGAAATCAGTGAGGCAGCAAATGATAAAAGAGCATCTACAGTTCAAACTGAGGTTTCGATTGAAATCCTTAATTTTATTGTTAATAACAAACGAGATGAATTATCAAAACTTGAAAATGAAACAGAAATTAATTTTAAATTAATAGGAAATAATCAGTTTAGAGGAAAAGAGTGTAAGATCCTTTCCTTTGATTCAAAATCCAATATTCTAGGTAAAAGCAAAAACGAAAAAGATAGAAAACCACAGAATAAGAAACAAAAAAATTCAAACTCAAAATCTAAAAACAGTTCAAATAGCAAAACCTCTTCTAATAAAAATACAAAAAACCCTAATAAAAAAACTGAAGGCAAAAAAAATATTAACAAAAATAATAAAAAAATAAGTAATAAAAGTATTTCAAATGAAAATATCAAAGATAAAAAACAAACTAAAAAAACTAGCGATCAAAATAAAAAATCTAAACAAACTGATGAAGTTAGAAATGAAAATTATATTGGAGCACCAGTAGCAGACTCTAAAAAAACTAAAGATAAAAAAACAGGGTGGTGGAATAAGTAAAAACTTAAAATGATCAAAAAAAATAAAATATTTTCATTATTAATACACCTTTATTTAATCATTTTATTAACACCCGATCTTAGTGGAAGAGGTATTGCTAGAGATGCAGAAACAGAGTTGTTTCTATCAGAAATGACAACGCCAATTGTCAATGTAGCAAATTTAAATTCCTCCTCAGTTGATTTATATTTATTTAATGACAATAGCGTAAATGCATTTGTAACATGTGGTCAGAAAATTTTTGTTAATACAGGACTTATTATGGAATTTGATGACCCTTCAATGCTTAGGGGAGTTTTAGCTCATGAAACAGGTCATATAGCAGGTGCTCATCTTGCAAGATCCGACATTGCCTTAAAAAAAGCGCAAGCACCTATGATTATAGGCTTACTCCTTGGCATTGGCGCTGCAGTTGCTGGAGGTGACAGTGATGCTGTGCAGGGTATTTTACTTGGAAGTCAGCAAATTGCACAAGGTATGGTAGCTAAATATTCTCGTGGTCAGGAAGCTGCGGCTGATCAAGCAGCATTCCAATATCTTGAAAAACTTGGCCTTTCTTCAAAAGGTATGATTGATGTTCTTTATAATTTCGCTGATCAAGAGGCATTAAGTGCAAGAAATCAAAGCTCTAGAGTCCGTAGCCACCCTATTTCTCGTCAAAGAATTATGGCTTTAGAGAATCAAGCAATAAAATCAAAATTCTACAATCAAAGAGACTCATTAGAATTAACTTATAGATATAATATGATACGTGCAAAACTCGAGGGGTTTTTAAAAAGACCTGATGATATTATAAGAAAATATGAAAAGAATGACTCTGATTATGCAATTTACGCATCTTCTGTTGCTCTATATAGAAAGGCATTAACAGACAAAGCCATAGATAAAATAAATATATTAATTGATAAGTACCCTACTAATCCTTGGTACTATGAATTAAAAGGGCAAATTCTATATGAATCTGGAAAAATAAAGCCGTCAATTGAACCTTATGAAAAAGCTGTTAAATTTTCTACTGGACATCCATTGCTCAATATTGCCCTAGCATCAGCCTACCTTGCGCTAAATGATAAAGAATATGATATTAAGGCGCAAAACTTGCTTAATAATGTAATTAAAAAAGATCAAAAAAATTCTTATGCTTGGTTCCAGCTAGCAATTGCTGAAGCAAGACTTGGCAATATTGGAAAAGCAGATTTATATTCTGCAGAAAGATACTTTGTACTTGGAGATGTAAACTTAGCTTCATTTCATGCAAAAAGATCTAAAAATAATTTGAAAGATAATGGCCCATTATTAATGAGGGCTGAAGATATAATTTTAGATTCTGAAAATAAACAAAAGTGGAAAAAAAGATGCCCAGTATAAAAAACCCTTCAATTAAATTTATTTTTCTCTTAGTTGTTTTTTTTATTTTTGGTTATTCATTTAATTATTTAATAAATTCAGAAACAAATGAAGAAGAAATTACTAATTACTTAGAAAATCATCCCGAAGAGATAGAAAGCCTTATAGATATTGCTGAAGAAATTTTAATAGACAAAAGAAATGAAATTCAAAAAAACATAATTGATCAGAGTAAATTATTTCTTGAAAATCAAAAATTTTATATTGGAAATCCAAATGGAACTAAAATAATTTATGAATTTTTTGATTATAATTGTGGTTATTGTAAAAGAGTTTTCTCTGATTTGATGGAATTAGTCTCTGAAGATAAAAACATAAAAATTGTTTTCATTGAATTACCTGTTTTAGGGCAAAGCTCGTTATTAGCATCCAAGGCTGCATATGAAGCGTTTAATGAAGGAAAATATTTTGAAATGCATCAAAAATTAATTAATCATCGCGGAAAAATTACAATTGATAATATTAAAACATTTGCCAGTGAAATAAATATTGAACCCAATTTATTAATTGAAAAAATGAATAAGTTAGATGTTGGCTTTATTGAAGAAAATTATATATTGGCTGATAAACTTGATATAAATGGCACACCTACATTCATTATAAACAAAAATGTTATACCTGGAGCAATAGATAAAGCTTCAATATTAAGATTATTATCTTCAAACTAAAATATCTGATTATCTCAAAGAGTTGACGCAATATCTAACAAAAGGTTAGATATCGTTATGATTCGTAAAAATAACAATGTCTAAAGCTAGTAAAATATATGTTTTGAATGGTCCTAACTTAAACTTACTTGGAGATAGAGAGCCAGATATTTATGGGAATGTATCATTAAAGGATATAGAGAAATCTCTAATTAGTTATGGTAAAGAAAATAATTCTGAAATTTATTTTAAACAAACAAATCACGAAGGGGAATTAATTGAATTTGTTCATGAAGCCTCAAAAAAAGCAAATGCAATTATTATTAATCCAGCGGGATACTCACATACATCTGTTGCTTTATTAGATGCTCTTCTAACAGTTAAAATTCCTATAATAGAAGTACACATATCAAATATTTTTAGAAGAGAAGATTTTAGACACAATTCATATGTTTCTAAAGCTGCAATTGGTGTTATAAGCGGTTTAGGAATTGAAGGTTATTTATATGCGCTTAAATTTCTTTTGGACGAGCTAAGATAATGGAGATTTATTTTGACAAAAAATCAAATAATTGATGAAGAAATTAAACAGGCTATTAAGGAATTAACTAATATGCTTGAAGAATTAAATTTATCTGAAATCCAAATTGAGAATGACAAAATTGGTAAAGTTAAAGTTGCAAGAGATAATTATAAACAACAAATTACGAATGTTTCTAGTAATCAAGAAAAAACTGATAATGATGCTAAGAATGAGAATCTTATTAATGAAGATGAAGAAAATATTATCAAATCTCCAATGGTAGGTACTATTTATCTTCAGCCTGAACCTGGTTCTGATCCTTTTATAAAGACTGGTGATAAAGTTAAAAAAGGACAAACATTATTGATTGTTGAAGCCATGAAAACGATGAATGATATTGTTGCCGATAAAAATGGAACAATAAAAGAAATTCTTGTTAAAAATGAACAGCCAGTTCAGTTTGACGACCCATTAATTATTATAGAATAAATGTTCAATAAAGTTCTTATAGCTAATAGAGGTGAAATTGCTGTTAGGGTCTTAAGGGCATGCAAAGAACTTGGGATACAGACAGTAGCTGTATATTCGTCTGCAGATAAAAATGCAATGCATGTTAAATTAGCGGACGAAAGCGTTTGTATTGGACCTGCTCCATCGCTAAAATCTTATTTAAATATTCCTGCGATAATCTCTGCTTGTGAAGTTTCTGGTGCAGATGCAGTACATCCAGGGTATGGTTTTTTATCCGAAAATTTTGGCTTTGTTGAAAAACTAGAAGCACATGGTATTAAATTTATAGGCCCAAAATCTGAACACATTAAAATGATGGGCGATAAAATCTTAGCAAAAGAGTCAGCAAATAATCTTGGTCTTCCAATTATTCCTGGTTCTCCCGGAGAAATAAGCAACACAAAAGAAGGTCTTGAGGTAGCAAGTAAACTTGGCTACCCAATAATTATAAAAGCTTCATCAGGTGGTGGTGGTCGAGGAATGATAAAAGTTTTTAAAGAAGAAGATTTAGATGAGTCTTTAAAAAAAGCTTCTACTGAAGCTAAAAAATCTTTTAATGATAAGAGAGTTTATATTGAGAAATATCTACAAAACCCTAAACATATAGAAATACAGGTAATCGGTGATGAGTATAATAATATAGTACATTTAGGAGAGAGAGATTGTTCAATGCAAAGAAGAAATCAAAAATTAATTGAAGAAACTCCATCAGTTATTATAGATGATAAGAAAAGAGATGAAATTTGCAATTTAACAATTAATTCATTAAAAACAATGGGATATTGTAATGCTGGAACAGTAGAATACCTTTATGAAAATGGTAATTTTTATTTTATGGAAATGAATACTAGACTTCAAGTTGAGCACCCTGTTTCGGAAGAAATTTATCATTTTGATTTAGTGAAAGAACAAATAAAAATTGCTGCTAAATATAAGCTCTCAACTGATCAAGATACTCTCAAAAGCAATGGTCATTCAATAGAGTGTAGAATAAACGCTGAAGACCCAGATAGCTTTATACCCTCACCTGGGGTAATAACAAATTATCATGCTCCAAGTGGTCCTGGTGTAAGGGTAGATTCAAATTGTTATTCAGGATTAGAGATTTCACCTTATTATGATAGTCTAATAGCCAAGCTTATTGTTTATGACAAAGATAGGGTTTCCTGTATACAAAGATTAAAAAGAGCTCTAGATGAATTTGTAATAGATGGTATAAAAACGACTATTCCTTTTTTCCAACAAATAATAAACCAGAAAGATTTTGAGGATGGCAGCTATGATATTAACTGGTTAGAAAATTATAAAAAAAATAATTAATTTTCTTCTACTGAAAATAAAGCCTCGCCAACAAGTCCTATTAAATCAACAGATCCTTGAGTGTAAAGAAGATAATCATTTTCGCTTAAATAAATTTCACTTCCTCCAGGTTCAATTGAAATATAATTACTCCCAAGTAATCCATCCATAGTAATTTTTGCTGAGCTATCATCAGGAATTTTTACTGAGTTATTAATAATCATAACTAACTGAGCTTCGTATGTTGTCTGATTTAAAGAACTTTTAGACACACTTCCTATCTTAATTCCAGAAAGCCTAACATCCGAACCAATTTGTATTCCATCTATTCTGTTGAAGGTAGCATTTATATTATAAGTTCCTTCAGTATTATTATCTGTGATTGAAAAACTGTAAAAAAGAAATGATACAGCCAATATAATAACAATTGCTCCAATAAATGTTTCAAATATATTTGACCGCATTATATCTACTCAGGACTCCAAGGTTTATAAGTTTTTTTCAACATCTCTGGTTCTTTTTTCTTTGACTCATCAGGGTTATAAGCTTCGATTGTACCAGTTGCATTTTCCTTATGTATCTTATACCAATTTGGCTTTTTGTCACTTTCATTTGGTATTTCATCAGTTCTATAATGCAACCAATCATGCCAATCAGCTGCAATTCTTGAAGCATCCATCAAGCCATTATATATAACCCATCTCTGATTCTTATTTTTTTTATTAATATAGAAAATATTTCCATTTACATCTTTACCAACAAATTTTCCTCTAAATAGAGTTAATAATTTTGTACTTAAAGTTTGGTTATTCCACCAGGTAAAGGTTTCTAAAAATAATGATTTAAGACTCATTCTATTCTTTCTTCTCGATAATCTTAATACCGATTTCTTTTAGCTGATCTGATGATATTTCGGATGGTGCATTCATCATAAGATCTTGCGCTTGTTGATTCATAGGGAAAGCAATAACTTCTCGTATATTTTCTACACCAGCAATTAGCATTACAATTCTGTCAATACCAGGAGCAATGCCACCATGAGGGGGTGCACCATAGCCAAAAGCATCGTACATTGCTCCAAACCGTTTCTTAATTTCATCGATATTATATCCAGCGATTTCAAAAGCCTTTAAAAGAATATCTTGTCTATGGTTTCTTATTGCTCCAGATGACAATTCAACACCATTACAAACGATATCATATTGAAAAGCTTTAATTTCTAATGGATCCATATTTTCTAAGGACTCTAATCCTCCTTGTGGCATAGAGAACGGATTATGGGAGAAATCTATCTTATGTAATTCTTCATTATACTCAAACATTGGAAAATCAACAATCCAACAAAATTCGAAAGAATCTTTCTTTATCAACTCTAACTCATTTCCAATTTTTACCCTTGCTCTGGAAATAAAATCTAAGAAATTATTAGGAATACCACATACAAAGAAAATGGAATCACCATCATCGAGTGAGAACTTATTTTTAATTAACTCAGTCTTTTCATCTCCAATGTTTTTTGCAATTGGGCCTGATCCTTTTCCATCTTTAAAAAATATATATCCTAGGCCTGGTTGGCCTTCTTCAATTGCCCATTTATTCATTTTATCACAAAAAGCTCTTGATCCTCCTGTTTTAGAAGGAATAGCCCATACTTTTATTTTCTCATTTTTAGAAATTTGGTCAGCAAAAATTTTAAAACCAGAATCAACAAATGCTTCGGTAATATCATCAAGTTCAATTTCTACTCGTAGATCTGGTTTATCTGTTCCATATTTTTGAATTGATTCTGCATAAGAAATCCTTGGAAATTTTTTGTTAACAGCCATATTTTCAGAAAATTTTTCAAATACGTCTCTTAGCAAAGGTTCGACTGATTCAAAAATATCCTCTTGATTAACAAAGCTCATTTCAATATCTAATTGATAGAATTCTCCAGGAGACCTGTCAGCTCTAGCATCCTCATCTCTAAAACATGGAGCAATCTGAAAATACTTATCAAAACCTGAAGTCATAAGGAGCTGTTTAAACTGTTGTGGAGCTTGAGGAAGAGCATAAAATTTACCTTGATGTACCCTTGAAGGAACCAAATAATCTCTCGCTCCTTCAGGGCTAGATGCAGTCATTATTGGTGTTTGAATCTCAAGAAAATCATTTTCAATCATCTTACTTCTAATAAAATTAATAATTTCAGATCTTAATATTATATTCTTATGAAGAGTTTCTCTTCTTAAATCTAAAAACCTATATTTTAGTCTTACTTCTTCTGGATAATCAGGCTCACCAAAAACTGGTAATGGAATATCATCTGAACTCCCAATTACTTCAAGTGTGTCGACATAAACCTCAATTTTTCCAGTTGGTAATACTTTATTAATCGTGTCATCTGATCTTTGTATAACTTTTCCATTAATTGTTATTACAGACTCATTTCTTACTTTTTCTGCTTCTTGGAAAGCACTGCTATCTGGATCAAAAACTAACTGTGTTAAACCAAAATGATCTCTCAAATCAATAAACAAAAGGCCACCATGATCTCTTTTTCTGTGAACCCAGCCTGATAATCTAACTTCTTGATTAATATCTTCAGCTCGCAAGCCATTACAATTATGTGTTCTATATTGGTGCATTTATCTTTTTTATCTTTTACGAATATCTTTAATACATTTTTATGAAGGACAAGAAAAGCATTATTCTGTATAAGTCATTAATGCATTATGTAAAAGACACAAATCACTTAGCTGAATTATGTTCTAAATTAAATAAATCAAAATTTCTTGCTATAGATACTGAATTCATAAGAGAGAAAACATATTGGCCAAAATTGTGTCTTATCCAAGTTTTTAATGGTGAGGATAAGATTATTATTGACCCATTAGCAAAGGAACTTGATCTAAAACCTTTTTTTAAAATTCTCGGTAACAATGAAATAGTTAAAATTTTTCATTCTGGAAGACAGGATATTGAAATTTTCTATAATCTAACAAAAAAAATTCCTAAAAATATATATGATACTCAAATTGCTGCTATGGTTTGTGGTTTTGGAGACTCAATAGGATATGAGAATTTAGTTTCTCAGCTTTTAGGAGAGAAAATTGATAAAACATCAAGACTAACCAATTGGTCTAATCGTCCATTAAGTAAAAAACAAATTAATTATGCAATATCAGATGTGACCCATCTGTTCGAGATATATCCTTTAATCAAGGATAAAATAATTGATAATAAAAGAGAGAGTTGGTTTAAAGAAGAAATTAAGATTTTAATTTCAAAAAAAACTTATGACTTAAATCCTAATGATTCATGGAAAAGATTGAAATATAGAAATTTAAATAAAAATTCAATTGGAATTCTTATTGAGTTAGCCAAATGGAGAGAGGTCAAGGCACAAGAAAAAGATGTTCCAAGAGGTAATATAATAAGAGATGACGCAATATATGAATTATGCTCAGCCCAACCAAAAAATGGAGATGACCTCAATAACTTGAGATCTTTTAATAGAAAGGGGTCTTTAAGAAAAGAATTTACCGAAGAAATTATTCAAATCATCGATAAAGGAAAATCGATAAAAAAAGAAAAACTTCCAAAAATTAAACCCTTAAAAAGACTTCCGACGGGAATATCATCCAAGGTTTCTATTTTAAAGATTCTACTTGATAATATATCCGAAGAATATGGTGTTGCGCAGAAACTAATAGCAAATAAAAACGATCTTCAGGAGCTAGTACTTGATGATCAAGCTGATATCAAGACACTAAAAGGATGGAGATACAAAATATTTGGAAAAAAAGCTATTGATTTTAAAAATGGCAAAATATCTATAAAAATGAAAAATGATAAAGTGGTTCTAGAGGCTAATAAATAAAGTCACTTCAATAAATCATTTATAAGAGGAACAGTTATTTTTTTACCTTTCTCTAAGGAAAACTTATCAATTTTCTCAATAAACAAATTTATACTCTCATATGACCTCTCTAGCCTAGATACTAAAAAATCAATAATATTTGGGTTTATTTTCAATTGTTTATCATTAAATATTTTTATTAGTAGCAATTTCATTAATTGATCATCTGGTTCTTTTATTTTGGCCTCAAGAATAGAATTTAATCTTGATTTTAAATCTTCAAGATTTAAATCAATTTCAGAAATTCGTTTCCTTGAAGTCATTAATAATTTCTTATTATTTTCTTTTGCAAGGTTAATTATGTGAAAAAGCTCTTGTTCAAATTTATCATGTTTAACTTTATCGATATTTTCTAATATAAAAAAATCTGAATCCTCAAATCTATCTAATATATTTTGATAATCTCTATCAAAGTATAGAGTTTTATAATTTCTAGCATTTTTTATTAAAATTTTAGATAAATGTGTTTTGCCAGAATAAGGTGGGCCACTTATTAATCCAAAATTAATTTCCCCTTTTACCATTTTAACAATTAAATCAAATGCAAAATTATTTGAGTCTGTAATTATATAATCCTCTATGCCTAAAGCTTTCTTATTAGGCATTTCAAAATAGAGCTGTTTAGAATTATTCATTTGAAAACCATTAGAAATTTTTATCTACTGAATTCACATTAATCAACCAAACCTTTAGATATGACATCCAAGATAAAATTGTTGAAATGGCTATAAGATAGGTTGTAATACCATGAATTGATGCGGTTAATTCAGTTAGTGACTTATTATTTAATATAACTAAAAATGTAATTACAATATAAAATATTTGAAGAAAAGTATTTATCTTGCTTATTATTAATGGTTCAATTCGGAGATTAGTTCCGAGCATCCAAGATATTATTACTGCGCCAAAAATGGCAATATCCCTAGAAACAATAATAATAATTAGCCAAATCGGAACATAACCATTGTATCCAAGCAAAACTATAGATGAAACAATTAGAAATTTATCAGCTATTGGGTCCAAATAACTTCCCAGTAAAGTTTGTTGATTAAACCTCTTTGCTATGAAACCATCCAAAGCATCAGAAACACCACTCAATAAAAAAAATATGAAACCTAAAAAGTAACTCTCACTAAGAATTAGCCAAACTATATAAGGCGTTAATAGGAGTCTTGAAATAGTTATAATATTTGGAAGATTCATTGTATAACTCAAAATAAATATTAATGGTGAACTGTTTAATTATATTAATCAATAATAAATTTCTTTTATAAAAGGCTGGTCTTGAATAAAAAAAACTCTCCAATAACATATTCTTCTTCAGGAGTTGATATTGAAAAAGGCAATCAACTTGTAGAAGAAATTAAACCTATAATCAGAGAAACAAAAGTACCAGGTGCCGATATTGAAATAGGAGGTTTTGGTGGCTTATTTGATATAATGAAGCTAGGTTTTAACGATCCTCTACTTGTATCATCAACTGATGGAGTCGGAACAAAGCTTCTTCTTGCAATAGAAAGTAATAATGTTAGTGGTGTAGGAATTGATCTAGTGGCCATGTGTGTTAACGATTTAATAGTCCAGGGAGCTCAACCTCTTTTTTTCTTAGATTACTTTGCGACAGGAATTCTATCAAAAACAACTGCCAAAGAAGTTATAAAAAGTATTGCAGATGGGTGTATTCAGTCTAAATGCGCATTAATTGGCGGAGAAACTGCAGAAATGCCAGGCTTTTACGATAAAAATCATTTTGATTTGGCTGGTTTTGCTGTAGGAGCAGTAGAAAGAAAAAACTTACTTCCAAAAGAGGTAAAAGTTAATGATGATATAATTGGATTAAAATCGTCAGGTGTTCATTCAAATGGATTTTCACTAGTAAGAAAAATTCTGGATGTTTCAAAAACGCAATTAGATACCAATACTCAATTTAATGAGTTTACTTTTAGTGAAGAATTATTAAAGCCAACAAAAATATATGTGAAAACTATCATTTCTTTACTTAATAAAACTAACTCTATTAATGCAATTGCCCATATAACCGGAGGAGGAATTACAGAAAATTTACCAAGAGTTTTTGGTTCAAGTAAAGTTCAGGCGGAAATTTATATAGATAGCTGGAAAAAACCAGAAATTTTTAACTGGCTTCAAAAAACTGGAAATATAGAAGAATCTGAAATGCTAAAGACATTTAATTGTGGGATAGGAATGATCCTGGTTGTTAATTCGAAAGAAACTAAAAATTTGCTAAATGAACTTAAAGAACTAGGAGAAGAACCATCATTAATTGGAAAAATAACTCATAAAGAAAACCCAGAAACTCTTTTAGTATATAAATAGAATGAGAGTAGCAATATTAATTTCTGGGCGAGGATCAAATATGGAAAGACTCATTGAGTCTTGCAAAATAAATAATAAATCTGCAATTATTAAATTAGTTTTTTCAAATAATGCTGAGGCTTCGGGCCTTTCCTTTGCAAAAAAAAACAACATAGAAACCTCTGTAATTGATCATAGAATTTTTGAAAAAAGAGAAGACTTTGATCATGAATTAGATAAGAAACTTAGAGAGAATAATATAGATTTTATTTGCAATGCTGGCTTTATGAGAATTTTAAGTGAAGATTTTGTAAATAATTGGTTTAATAAGCAACTTAATATTCACCCTTCATTATTACCCGCCTTTAAGGGGTTAGATGTTCATAAGCGAGTAATAGAATCTAAAACAAATATATCTGGTTGTACTGTTCACCTTGTTAGGGCGGGTGTAGATGAAGGTCCAATAATTGGACAAATTTCAACAAAAGTTGAAAATAATGATAATGAAGAAATATTGGCAAGCAAGGTTCTTAAGCTTGAACATATTTTATATCCAGTTTGTTTGAAATTATTTTCTGATAACTTAATTCAGATCAATGACGATAAAATAATTTATAGTAAGGAAGCGGTAAATCAACTAGATGAAATTAATGGAAGACTGGGTAAATAAAATATTTATATAATCTCAGACTCGTCAAAGAAGTAGTTTATCTCTTCAATTGCTGTCTCAGAAGAGTCAGAACCGTGTACAGAATTTGCCTCTATTGATATAGCAAATTGTTTTCTAATTGTACCCTCTTCAGCATCATCAGGATTTGTAGCTCCCATGATTTCTCTATTTTTTAGAATTGCATTTTCACCTTCTAAAACTTGAACAATTATTGGTGCTGAGGTCATAAAAGAAACCAAATCTTGAAAAAAAGGTTTTTCGGAATGCACGGAATAAAAGCCCTCAGCTTGTTCTTTTGTTAATAGAATTTTCTTTTGCGCAATAATATTTAAACCGGATTCCTCAAAACAAGATATTATTTTACCGGTAATATTTCTTTTAGTTGCATCAGGTTTTATAATTGAAAGAGTTCTTTCTATAGACATTTTTACCTCATAAAATTTTCTTCAATCCATTTACCATTATCGTCAGATTTATAAAAGACTATATCTTCGAAATCTTTATTAATATCAAAATAATATTTTTTATATTTTTCTAATAAAATTTTGTCATTCGCATCAATAATTATAATTAACCTTTCAAAATTATTTATATTATCTGGTAGAAAACCATCAATAGAAAAAAGTAACTCAGCTTCGTAAGGGTTTTCATTTTTTGTTGAAAGATAAATTGGAACATCTATTTCATCCGAAATTTCTTCATCCTCTGATAAATGAGGTAAAAAGGAATTTTGTTTATAAGTCCATAATTTCTCATCTATAGCTGAACAATTTTCTTTATCTAGAAAAAGCAATAAAGATTTAAATCCTTTTTCCAGTGATTTTTCTATTAATGTAAAAAGTGTATTTTCAACCTGTAATGGAGCCGAGTTATAAAAAATAATCTGTGTCACTTATTTCTCATAGAACTTTTTGACAAAAGTATCTAATAAATGTACTCCAAAACCTGTTGCCCAGCTTGTATTTGTAGATGTTTTTGGCATACCGGTAGCTGTTCCAGCAATATCTAAATGTGCCCAAGGAACTTTATTAACAAATCTTTGAAGAAATTGTGCAGCTGTAATTGATCCAGCTCCACCCATTCCAATATTTTTCATATCCGCAAATTTTGAGTTTATTAACTTATCGTAAGATTTACTGAGCGGAAAACGCCATACCTGGTCTCCACTCTCCTCTCCGGCATCAATTAACTTTGATGACAACTTGTCGTCATTTGAAAATAATCCTGCAATTAAACTACCCAACGAAATAACCATTGCTCCTGTTAGTGTAGCTAGATCAATCATGAGTTCTGGTTTGAATCTTTTTTGTGCATACCATAATGCATCAGCAAGAACTAATCTTCCTTCAGCATCAGTATTCTGAATTTCAATCGTTTGCCCAGACATTGATTTAATTATATCACCAGGTTTCTGAGCCTTACCATCAGGCATATTTTCTACTAAACCAACAATGCCAATAGCATTTACTTTAGCTTTTCTCTTAGCGAGAGATAACATGGTGCCTACTACTGCGGCAGATCCACCCATATCACCAATCATCTCTTCCATTTTATTGCTTGGCTTAATGGAAATACCACCAGAATCAAAACAAACTCCCTTTCCTACAAAACAAATAGGTTTATTTTTCTTAGCTTTATTTCCATTCCAATGCATTATCACTAATTGACTTTCTCTTTGGCTTCCTTGTCCAACACCCACAAGTGAGTGCATTTTAAGAGCTTTCATTTTTGATTCACCAAGAACTTCAATCTTTAAACCATGCTGTCGTAGTTTCTGAATTCTTTGAGCATATGCTTTTGGAAATAAAACATTACTAGGCTCATTAACTAGATCTCTTGCGTAAAAAACGCCTTCAGAGATAGAAGCATATCTATTGAAGTCTTTATTAAGTTTTGTATGATTGTTCGAAACAATCTCAATTAATGAAAGCTTATGATTTGTGAAATTCTTTGTTTTATATTTATTAAAAGAATATGAACCTAGAATTGATCCATAGCCAAGTCTCATTATATTTTCATGATTATTAATTTCTTTATCAATGATTACAGAAGCTTTAGCCTTTAATTTATTTAATTCAGTAATTCTTCCACCGATTTTTTCAAAATCTAACGCATCTAATTCTTTTGTTTTGTTTCCTAATCCGCAAATATAAACCGTTTTTAGTTTGCTATCTTTTATACCATTTATTTCAATGATCTCATTAAGCTTAAATCCAAAGCCTTTATTTTCAATTGATTTTGTTACCTCTTTTATATGTTTATTATTAAGTCCTATATTTTTTAGTGCACTTTTTTTAGATAAGACAAGAAAAACAATTTCTGACATTTTATTTAATTTCGATACAAATTTAACTTTCATTTATTTCTCCAAAATAACTAAAAAACCTAACTATAACTTTTCTATGATAAGTAGTGTATAATCTAAGAGCAATGGCAAGTATAGATAAATATATAATTAAAAAACTTTTTATTTCGTTAATGATAGTCTGCATCGCAATGTTATCACTAGCCTGGCTTACACAAGTTCTAAGAATGCTTGATGAAGCAATCATTCGAGGAGCAAGTATTCCAATATTTTTAAGCTTAACTATCTCAGTATTACCTAATATACTTTCTCAAATCTTACCTTTGGCGCTTTTCATTTCTACAGTATTTGTATTAAATAATATGGGTAAAGATAATGAATCAATTATTATCTTATCATCAGGAATCAGTAATTTTAGAACCCTAAAACCCTTTCTTATATTCACTATAATTGCGTCAATTTTACTCTTGATATTATCATTATATCTAGCTCCTGCGGGCATGAGATATTCAAAACTAAAAATGCATGAACTTAAAAATGATATTTCAAGTACAATTTTAAGGGATGGATTGTTCTCCATGCCTGCAAAAGGTTTAACTGTATATGCTAAAAGCAAAGAGAGAGATAACTCAATAACTGGTGTTTTAGTTCACGATAATAGAGATCCTGAAAATTCAATCACTTACACAGCAAAAAAAGGATTATTTTTTAATGATAAGAATGATTCGAAATTAATTCTCATAGATGGAACAATTCAACATAAAAATTCTCTTAAGCCCTCAGGAGGAATAACAACAGTTAAGTTTGAGAGAAATGAATATTCTTTTTCAGAGTTTCTACCTCAAAGTGAAATTTTTAATCTTGACTCAAGTCAAAGATTTTTAGGAGAATTACTTTTTCCTAAGGAAGATAACCCATATGTTACAAAAAGGATTAATAATTTTTTAGCAATCGGTCATCATAAATTATCACAATTACTTCACCCAATTGTCTTAATCCTTTTCGCTTTCTGCTTCTTAATTAATAAAATTCAATCTAGGACCAATCCAGCTTTAACAAATATATTAGCTGTTACTATTGGCTTTTCATTTCAAATAATCGATTTTTTCTTATTGGGTTTTGCTCAATCAAGTTTAATCGGGATTATTGCTTTATATATATTGCCTTTATTATGTCTTTTTTCTGTTTTAGTTTTTTATAGAGAAAATTTTGAATTTTTAAGTAAGGCTTAAATTATGAATCTAACAAAGACGTTAGCTAAATATTTCTATAAAAAATATATAACCACATTGTTGTATTCGCTCGTTATTTCAACAGTATTTGTTTTTATTATTGATACTGCTGAACTTTCAAGAAGAATATCTAAAGCAGGTGATGGTGATATCATTTTAGCCATAAAGCTTGCAATCTTTAAATTACCTGAAATGGTATTTGAGATTTTTCCATTTATAATATTGTTTGGATCTTTAGCTACTTTTTACAATATGGCAAAAAGTTCTGAATTAGTTATTTTTCGTTCGAGTGGGGTTTCTATTTGGAAAATTCTTACCCCTCCTATTTTAGTTGTTTCTATAATTGGTTTATTTTTAATTTTAGCTTTACAGCCTTTTATTGCCTTTGCATCAGCAAAATTTAAAGAGCTTGAAGCGAGAAGTATAAGAGGTCAAGTCAGTTTAATTACTTTATCTGAAAATGGCCTTTGGCTTAAAGAAGAAAACCTTGAAAATAATACATATTATATAATTCACTCTCTTGGTATGGACAAAAAATATGGAAATATTGAGAATGTAATTTTTTTTAATTATCAAAAAAATGGTAATTTGTTGAGAAGAATTGATGCTGATAATGCAAAATTATCAAGAGGTAAATGGGCTTTATCTAATGCATGGATAAAAGAAACTGAAGAGACTGTTTATTATGAAAATTATTCAATAAAAACAAATCTTACTATTGATCAAATACAGGAAAATTTTTCTCCACCTGAAACTATTTCTTTCTGGGCATTGCCAAATTTTATTACAATTGCCGAAGAAGCTGGTTTTGCATCTCAAAGACATAAAACAAGATTCTTCAATTTAATTATATTTCCATTTTTCTTGGTAGCTATGGTTTTAGCTGCTGCACCATTTTCAATTAATTACATTAGAACAAGTAGAACCAATATTTTGATTTTTGGAGGCATTATTACTGGTTTAGCTGTTTACACACTATCAAGTGTATCTCTCGCTTTTGGATCATCAGGAGCAATTAATCCTTTGCTCTCAGCAATAATAACCCCAATTATTGCAATTACAGGATCAGTAACTGTCTTGCTCTATACCGAAGAAAGCTAAAAATGAATAAATTATTTTTTTTCACATATTTTATTCTTTTAATATTAATTCCATTTAATAATCTTAAGTCCAATCAAAGCAATGAAAATATTCTTGAAGCTGATAAGATCGAATATATTAATAATAGCGGAAAAATCCTAGCAACAGGGTCTGTTTTAATAATAAGAGAGGGATATAGACTTGAAGCAGATAAAGTTTCTTTAGATCCTTCAAAGAATATTATTGAAGCTGAAGGTAATATAAGAATAAATGAGGGAAATGGCGGCCTTGTTACTGCTTCAAAAATAAAAATCTCTTCAAATCTAAATGACGGAATTATTGAATTACCGAGAATAGTTACCAAAGATGGTACAGTCTTAACTTCAGATTATGCAATTAGAAATAATGGTAAAGCTACTATTCTTAGAAAAGGTTTATTTAGTCCATGTAAAAAATGTGAGTCAAACAATAAAAGGGTTTCCTGGCAAGTTCGCGCAGATAGAATTATTCATGACGAAATTAATGGTAATATTATTTATGAAGGCGCAAGATTTGAGCTCTTTGGGGTACCTATATTTTATGTTCCGATTGCCGGACATCCTAGCCCAGATGTAAAAAGAAGAACAGGATTTCTAGCGCCTTCTCTAGTAAGCTCTGGAGATTTAGGAGTAGTCCTTAAAACACCTTATTTTATTAATCTTAGGCAAGATTATGATTTAACGATAACCCCCTGGATTGTAACGAAAGGTGCATTTATTTTTGAAAATGAATGGAGACAAAAATTTAAAAATGGAAGTATAAATTTTTACGGAATTTTAGCCTCTTTAAGTGATAACTTTAAAGCAAGAACGGTTAACGTAAATAGTGATTGGCAATCGGTTATTGACTCACCCTTTAACACTAATTCAGAACTAGAGAGTTTAGGAAAAAAATTAGTTTTCGAATATGATGACAATAATCATTCTATTTCAAATGTTGAGGTTGCGTCATTGGATGATCCACGCCCTTCATCTATATCAAACGCAATTGGATATGATTATAGGGGTTCTTTTTCTGCAAGAGGAAGTTTTAATTTGAATGATTGGAATATTGATTTTGATGGTACTTTTGTCTCCGATGATACTTTTTTACGAAGATTTGATCTAAATGATAAAACCGATATTGTTTCTTCAATATCAATATCAAAAAATTGGGATAATTTATCTCTAAATATAGAATCCAAGCATTTTACTCTTCTTTTGCCTGAAAAGGAAGGCTCAGAGCCAATCATACTTCCTATTATAAGTTTAAACTGGCAACCTAATTTCGAATTTTTGGGTGGAAAATTCAATTTAAATTTCAACTCAGCTAATATAATTCGTAAAACTGATGGGAATACACAGAGAATTTCACTTAAAAGTTCTTGGAAAAGAAATACTATAACAAAAACAGGTCATTTAATTGATATGGGTGTTTTTTTAAGAGGTGATTTATATAGATCAACAAAAAAATATATTCCAAATAATTCATCAAGACTCCTTCCTTCAAATCGTTTTGGTAATGATTTAAATATAGCTAGAATATTGCCCAGTTATTTTTTGGAATGGAAATTTCCAGTTGTTTCTCCAAAAGGATATACAATAATAGAGCCAATAATTAATTTTACCATCGCTCCAAATGATAAAGAGTATTTAAAAATACCCAATGAAGACTCTATTGCATTTGAATTAAATTCAGCAAATATTTTTTTCAATGATAGGATTCAGGGATTTGATAGATGGGAATATGGGAACAGAATAAATTATGGTATCCAAATTTCACATTTTTGGGGAGATAGAGTTGTTAAGGCTTTATTAGCTCAAAGTTATAGATTTTCTCATCTAAATTTTTCATACACAGGAAACGGTTTAAGAAAAGATTTTTCTGATTTAATTTTTGATTTATTTTATAAACCAAATAAGAATCTTACAATTTCATATAGAGGCAGAATGAATGAAGACGATCTAAATCTTACAAGATCGGAATTTGATATCCAAGGAAATTATAAAAGATGGGGATTTAGATTAGGACATGCACATCTTGATGATGAGGAATATCTAAATTTAAAAGAACAAAAGGAACTTAGATTTGCAAATTTTATAAATATTAATGAAAACTGGCTTCTTCAAGGAGCTATAAGATACGATGTAGAGACCAAAAAATCATTGAGAAATAGGCTTTCTATCGTTTACATTGACGATTGCGTATCTTTTGAAATAGGATTTAGAAGAAAATTTGCTGAATATCGTGATTTAAAGCCAACGAATTCATTTATGGTTAAATTAAAAGTATATACTTTTGGTGGTGGAAATATTAATAGTTCAAAAAGACTTAATAGATTATGGGAAAGAGTTGAATAAAATGAATAAATTTTTCTTAAATTATTTAATATCTAAATTAATAATAGTTTATTTATTATTTCTACCCTCTTTTGTTTTTTCTCAAGATATACAAGCAATCTCAGCAATAGTTAATGACGAAGTAATCTCAAGATATGATGTCCAGCAAAGAGTTCAACTAATTGTTTCAACTTCAGGAATAAAACCCACACAAGAAAATATATCCAGATTAGAGGTTCAAGCCCTGCGCTCTTTAGTTAATGAAAAAATTCAACTTCAGGAAGCAGAAAAGTTAGATGTTCCTACTTCAGAACAAGAAGTTGGTCTAATGTTAGAAAGAATAGCTAATGGCAATCAAATGTCTGGAGATGAAATTCTTGAATTAATTAATTCTCAAGGAGTTAGGCCAGATACCCTGCTAAATCAAATAAGAGCAGAATTATTATGGAATAAAATAGTAAGAGGAAGATATGGATCTTATGTTAGCGTTAATGATGATGAAGTATCGATTGTTTATGATAGAACAATTGAAAGCATTGGAAAAGACCAATACGAGATTTCTGAAATATTCTTAGGTTATGAAAATTCTTCTGAAGAAAGTGAAGCAAATACACTTGCAATTAAATTAGTTGAACAATTAAAATCGGGAGCTTCTTTTTCAGCAGTTGCTCAACAATTTAGTCAATCATCAACTTCTGGACAAGGTGGATATATTGGGTGGGTGGCTGAAGGTCAATTAAATCAAGAAATTATAAATATTGTTAAAAATTTAGATAAAGAAGAAATCTCAAATCCTATAAATTCCTCTGGGGGTTATTACATTATCCGTCTCAATGATATTACTAAAGCTGGAGGAAAGAACCCATTACGAAACCAGTATGATTTAATTTCAGTAATTTTTAATAAGGAAAATATTGAAGATGCAAATAATTTTGCAAGAGAATTTATATCTTGCAAAAGAATAGACAGATTAATAGAAAAATATAATGAAAAAGAAGTTAATTATATTGGTAAGAGAACATTAAGTGACCTTCCAAATGACTTGCATAAAGAATTGTTGAATAAAGATGCTGGTCAGTCTCTTGATATAAGAGAAATTGGCGAAAACCTTAATTTAATCTTAATATGCGATAGAAAAGATGATATTGGCCTTCAGATTTCAAGAGAGGCAATAGAAGACAATATTTACTCTCAAAAGATTGGCATGATGTCCAGGCGATATCTAAGAGATTTAAGAAGAGATGCAGTAATAGAGTATAGGTAATGCCATTGAATAAAAAACTTCCCATAGCAATATCAATGGGTGAACCTGGTGGAATTAATATTGAAATTATTTTAAAATGCATCAATAAAAAATTACCAATTTTTTTTCTTATCGCAGACCCTGATTGGGCAGAAAAATCTGTAAAAGCATTAAATTTTTATACTAAAATTAATATTATAGAAAATATAGAGGATTGTTTAAAAGGACACTTAAATATCTTACCAACAAGAAATAAAGTGAGATTTGGCTTTAAAAAATCATATAATCAAAATGTTCCTGCTATTATTGAGTCATTAGATCTATCGATTAAATTAGCTAAGCAAAAAAAAGTAGCTGGTATTGTTACTCTTCCAGTTATGAAAAAAACATTAATAATTAATGGCTTTAACTATCCTGGACATACTGAATATCTTGGCAAGGTCTCAAACAAAAAGCCTTTAATGATAATGTTAAATAAAAAATTGAAGGTTGCAACTTTGACTACTCATATACCTATTTCTCAAGTCCCAAAAAAGATTACCAAAAACAATTTAGAAAAAACTATAAAGGTTTATATTAAATCTTTGAAATTAGATTTTGGCTTAACTGATCCAAAAGTAGCAGTAAGCTCTTTAAATCCTCATAATGGTGAAGAAGGGGAAATTGGAAATGAAGAAATTAAAATCATTAAACCCATAATAGATAAATTCAAAAAACAAGGAAACAAGATTAATGGACCAAAATCAGCTGATACTATGTTTCATAAAGAGGCACTTAAGAATATTGATGCAAATTTATGCATGTTTCATGATCAAGCTCTGATCCCAATTAAATCTTCAGATTTTTATGGCTCAATTAATTTTACTGCCGGCCTTCCTTTTATAAGAACTTCGCCAGATCATGGAACAGCTTTTGATATTGCAGGAGAAAATAAGGCCAATAGCTCCAGCTTAACCAATGCTATTAGGTATGTAAATTTGATTTACAATCAAAGAATTAATAATGAAAAAAAATTATGAAAATTCATTAAGAGAAATCATAAAGGAATATAAATTAAAACCTAAAAAGAAATTAGGACAAAATTTTCTTCATGATAAAAATATAATTTCCTCAATAGTTAATAAGGCTAATGTTGAAGATGAAGATATAATTGAAATTGGCCCTGGACCAGGAATTCTAACAGAGAGTATACTTAAAAATAAAGCCAGATCACTTTTAGTTATAGAAAAAGATGATTCATTTGAAGTTAATTTAAAAAAAATAAAAAGTAATTACAGAAATAATTTTGATTATTTAATTAATGATGTAATTGATTTTGATTTTAAAAAATTGACTAAAAAAAATTATAAGTTTGTTTCAAATTTACCATATAATATTTCTGTCCCTTTTATCCTTAAATTGATTAAAATCAGAAAGATTATCCCCTGGAAAGAAATGATTTTAATGGTTCAGAAAGAAGTTGCTGAAAGGATAACAGCAAATATAAGTACAAAAAATTATGGACGACTATCTATAATGGTAAATTTAAATAATGATGTAGAAAAATTATTAAATGTAAAACCTTCATCATTTATCCCTAGACCTAAAGTTGACTCAACAGTTATAAAAATTTCTCCTAAAAAAAAATACTTAAATATCAATACTGAAGTTTTTGAGAAAATTGTTAAAATTTGTTTTAGTCAAAGAAGAAAAAAAGTGAAAAATAATTTAGACCAGTTAAATATAAATACGATTTCATTGCTTGAATTATCTAATATTGATCCAGATATAAGAGCTGAAAATATTGATATTGAAGGCTTTATAAGAATTTCAAGCAATTATGAAGAGTTAATTAAAGAGAATTACGAAGATTTTTAACAATCTTTTGGGTTTTTATTTGTCTATGATTTTTTAATCTTTCAGCATTTAATATACTTATAATTTCTTCAACTGTATTATCAAAATTATCATTAACTAAAATATAATCATATTCTGCATAATGGCTCATTTCATCTGATGCCCTTGACATTCTTTTTTGTATAATCTCATCTTTATCTTGTTTTCTTTCCTTTAGTCTTCTCTCTAATTCCTCTATAGATGGAGGTAACACAAAAACCTTAACAAGATCGTCTTTTGAATTATTCATAAGTTGCTGTGTTCCCTGCCAGTCAATATCAAAAAGTATATCTCTACCTTTATCTAAAATATTTTTGACAGGTTTTTTTGGAGTACCATAATAGTAATCAAAAACTTTTGCATACTCCAGAAATTCATTCTGTTCCTGCATAAGAGCAAAATCATCATTATTTACAAAGAAATAGTCTTCGCCATCAATTTCGCCTGGTCTTGGAGGTCTTGTTGTATAGGATATTGATAGAAATAATTCTTTATCTAATTCCAGAAGCTTTCTTGATAAAGATGTTTTTCCTGCGCCCGAAGGTGAAGATAAAACAAACATTAAACCTTTTCTTGTTATTTCATTGTCATTTATTTCCATTAATTCTCATTATATCTTGAAAAAATAACAGATGCATTAGTTCCACCAAAACCAAAAGAATTTGATAAAACTACATCAACATTTTTTTCTTTGCTCATATGCGGTACAAGATCAAGTTTAGTATCTATTGATAAATCATCAAGATTAATCGTTGCAGGTACAATATTATTTTTAATTGCCAAAATACTAAAGATTGCTTCAACGGCGCCTGCAGCACCTAACAAATGTCCAATTGCAGATTTTGTTGATGACATACATATACGATCAAGATTAGCTTCAAAAGCTTTTTCTACTGCCTTTAATTCGATTTCGTCACCCTTTGGTGTTGATGTTCCATGAGCATTAATATAAGAAAATTCATCTACAGCATGATTTGAGTCTTCTATTGCCATTACCATTGATCTATATGCCCCATCTCCATCATCTGAAGGAGATGTAATATGATAAGCATCCCCAGAAACCCCATAACCCTTAAACTCAGCATAAATTTTAGCATTTCTTGAAAGTGCGTGCTCTAAATCTTCTAAAACTAAAAAACCTGCACCCTCACCCATTACAAATCCATCTCGTAATCTGTCATATGGTCTAGATGCTTTTGTGGGTTCATCATTGAAATTTGAACTCAAGGCTTTACATGCTGAAAAACCAGCAATTCCAACTGGACAAATTGCTGACTCAGCACCGCCGACTATCATTACATCGGCTTTGCCTCTTTTTATCATCTCTGCACCTTCACATATAGAATGTGTGCCAGAAGAACATGCAGTAACAGAAGCTAAATTCGGTCCTTTAAAATTATTCCTAATGGATATTTGACCAGCTACTAAATTTATTAAAGCACCAGGAATAAAGAACGGACTAACTCGCCTAGGTCCTTTTTCATTTAGAGTTAATGATGCCTTTTCAATGCTAGGTAAACCTCCAACACCTGAGCCTACGCCAACACCAATTTTATTTGGATCAAAGTTATGATTTTTAAGTAATGAGTCCTCTAACGCCATCTCTGCAGCTGCAACACCAAAAATAATAAAATCATCAACTTTTCTGAGATCTTTTGATAAAAACCATTCAGTAGGATCAAATGAATCTTGATCACCTTTTGTTGGCACTTCACAAGAAATTTTTGTTTGAAAATCAGAAGCATCAAATTTACTTATTAAATTTGCACCAGATTTGTTCTCAATAAGATTCATCCAGGTAGATTTGATACTCCCACCTAACGGAGTTACAGCTCCTATTCCTGAAACTACTACTCTTCGCAATTTACAAGATCCTTTAATTAAAAAGAATTATTATGTATTAGAATTTATAAAATTTACTGCGTCACCAACTGTTTGAATACTCTCAGCAGCGTCGTCAGGTATTTCTATACCAAACTCTTCTTCAAAAGCCATTACTAGCTCTACAGTATCGAGACTATCGGCACCTAAATCATCAATAAAGCTAGCAGAGTCGGTAACTTTATCTTTTTCTACGCCCAAATGCTCAACAACTATAGCTTGAACTTTTTCTAATGTATCACTCATTTTACCCTCTTTTTATATAATTAATAAACACAGTTAATTTGATTGTATGGGCTTTACCACATCACAAATAAATATTCAACTAGCACATCTAATTCATATATAAACCGCCATTAATATGTAAGGTTTGCCCAGTTATGTAGCTTGATTCTTGACTAGCTAAAAAAATAATAGCAGAAGATAAATCTTTCGGCGTACCAATTCTATTCATTGGTATAGAATTAAGAATTGCATCTTTTCTTTGATCATCTAATTTTTCTGTCATAGGAGTTTCTATAAAACCCGGAGCAATACAATTAACTGTAATATTTCTTGTTGCTATTTCTTGAGATAAAGATTTTGTTAGACCAATCAGTCCAGCTTTTGATGCTGAGTAGTTAACTTGGCCTGCACCACCAGTTACACCAACTACTGATGAAATATTTATAATTCTTCCATATTTTCTTTTAACCATGCCTTTTGTAATTAACTTAAGAACATTGAATGTTGCATTAAGATTAACATTCAATACATCTTCCCATTCGTTTTCAGACATCCTAAGAAAAATGTTATCTTTTGTTATACCTGCATTGTTTACAAGAATATCAATATGCCCTAAAAACTCATCAGTTTTTTTAACAAGTTCTAAAATTTCATCTTTTTTACTTAAATCACAAGCAACTACATAGCATTTCTTACCAAGAGAATTTTTAAGTGCATTAAGTTCTTTATGGTTTCTTCCCGATATACAAACCTCAGCATTGTGTTCGATTAAAACTTTTGCTATCTCCTTACCAATACCCCCGCTTGCGCCAGTAATCAGTGCTTTTTTACCTTCTAAATTAAACAATATTAAAATCTCTCATAAAGTTTTCTAAACTTTCTTTACTATTCAAAGTAAATCTTTGCAAGTTAGGAGCGCTTCTTTTAGCCAAATTAGTTAAAACATTACCTGCGCCAGCTTCAATTATTGAATCAACTCCTAATTCTTTAAACTTTTCCATTGTTTCACGCCATCTAACAGTAGCTGTTACTTGATTAACTAAATTATTTTTAATTATTTCAATATCTTCTGTAACATCAACAGTAGTATTTTGTACAATCGGAATAATTGGTTTGTTTAAAGTAATATTAATTAATTCTTTTTTCATAATATCTTTTGCATCATTCATAAGCTCACAATGAAATGGAGCACTAACAGGTAATTTAATGGCTTTTTTAGCTCCTTTATCTTTCAATAAACTAATAATATCATTAACTGCATTTATTTCGCCAGAAATAACGATTTGACCAGGGGCATTATCATTTGCAACCTGGCAAACATTTTTTATTTCTGAAGCATCTATTGTTTCTATTACTTCATTTATATCTAAACCTAAAATAGCTGCCATAGCACCTTTTCCACTTGGAAAAGAATCCTGCATTGCTTTTCCTCTAAGTCTCAATAATTTTGCTGTATCAGTTAAGGAAAGTGAATTTAAAGCAGTTAGAGATGTATATTCACCTAGTGAATGACCTGCTGAGATATTTGATATTTTATCTACTGCAAACCCCCTTGATTTTAAAATTTCTATAGTTGCAATCCCAATAGTCATAATTGCAGGTTGGGCATTTTCAGTTAAAATAAGGTCATTTTCTGGCCCCTCAAACATTAGCCTTGATAAATTTTGATCTAAAGCATTATTAACCTCTTCAAAAGTAACTTTTATCTCTGGAAAGCTATCATACAAGTCTTTTCCCATACCAACATATTGACTGCCTTGACCCGGAAAAACTAAAGATTTCATAAGATTTTCTCCATAACTGTTAATTCAATAACATAGTTCGTTAATACAAGCTTGCAAATTTATCTCTAATACATTAATGAATGCTTTGAATTTACTTTTTATAAGAGGTATTATGTCGTATTACGAACATGTTTTTATAGCCAGGCCCGAAGTTGCACCACAGCAGGTCGAAAATATAGTCGAAGATATTAAGAAAATTGTTTCTGAGGATGGCGGAGATACAGTTTATACTGAATATTGGGGGCTAAAAAAGTTAGCCTATAAAATAAATAAAAGTGAAAAAGGACATTATTCTCTATTAAGAATAGATAGCAACAGCTCAACAATTAATGAAATAGAGAGAATACAAAAACTTAACGAAGACATTTTAAGGTTTATAACTATAAAAACTGAAGAAATATCAAAAGAACCATCTGTTATGTTAAAATCATCTGAGAAAAAGGATGTTTACTAATACAAGAGAATTAAAATGAAAAACTTTTTACCCGATATAACACAAATACCAATCAGAAGTCCTTTTTTAAAAAGAAAAAAATCATGTCCTTTATCTGGTGAAAACGCTCCTAAAATTGATTATAAAGATACAAAACTACTCAAGAAATATCTTTCTGAAAGAGGAAAAATTATTCCAAGTAGAGTTACATCAGTATCTTCAAAAAAACAAAGAGAATTAGCGCAAGCAGTTAAAAGATCAAGATTTATGGCTCTTTTACCTTACAAAATGGATTAATTATGGAAGTCATTTTACTTGAGAGAATTGAAAAACTTGGACAAATGGGTGACATTGTTAAAGTTAAAGACGGTTTTGCAAGAAATTTTTTGTTGCCACAAAAAAAAGCTTTAAGAGCTTCAGAAGATAATCTAGCTTATTTTGAAAAAGAAAGAGTTACATTGGAGGCAAACAATCTCAAGCAAAAGCAAGAAGCCGAAGTTATTTTAGAAAAATTAGATAATTTTAACCTAATCATAATTAGGCAAGCTGGTGAAACAGGTCAACTATATGGATCAGTTAATACAAATGATATTAAAAATGCCTTAGATAAAAATGGTTTTATTGTTGAAAAAAATCAAATTAAACTAGACAGACCAATTAAAGAACTTGGTGTTCACAATGTCTCTGTAAAACTGCATCCTGAAGTTCAAGCAATGATTTCTGTAATTGTTTCACGAACTGATGCAGAAGCAGAAACACTAATTAGAGGTGAAGAAATTAATATAGAAAAAGATGAAAACTTAACTGAAGAAGACACAATTAATATTGAGGAAGTTTTCGAAGATGGGGCTGTTCCAGAAAATATTGTTAAAGAAACAAAAGATTCACTTGAAGAAATTGAAGATAAAAAAGATGCTGAAGAAATCAATAATGAAATAAATTCTGAAACTAATACTATTAAAAAAGAAGAAGAAGATAGTTCTTAAAAAGATTAACAATTAAATTAACTATATAATTTAATAATTTAATTCATTTAACCCCGATATTCACATTTATCCACAGTTTTTTTTCTTGGGTTATTTGCTTTTACTGGTAAGTTATTTGAATGAACACTTCTACCCCTTATCTTGTTAATGAAGACGAAAATTCTGAAAGTAATTCCCTAGAACTACCTCATAATATTGAAGCTGAGCAGCAACTCTTAGGTGCATTAATAAGAAATAATGACCTGATTGAAAAATGCAATAACACAAGATTAAGTGGAGAACATTTTTACAATAAACTTCACGGAGAGATTTATGAAAAAATAAATAAGTCTCTTTCAACTGGTAAAACCGCAAATATAATTTTTTTAAAAACTTTCTTTGAGAATGATGAAGAATTTGACTCTGATCAGTATTTTGAACAACTTGTCATAAATGCTGCACCAGGGCCTGCAATCGAAGAATACTCATCATTAATTTATGATCTTGCTTTAAGAAGGGAGTTAATTAATACAGCAGAATTCCTTCAACACTCTTCATTTGATTTAGGTCAAGAAGATATAACAGCAAATGATATTATAGAAGAAACAGAAAATAAATTATTTCAAATTGAAGTTTCTGGCGATGCCGAAAAAGGTTTCGAGTCTTTTGAGAAAACCTTAACTGAGTCTTTAACAACCATAGAGTCAGCCTATCAATCATCTGGGGGTTTAGCTGGTTTATCTACAGGTTTTAAAGATCTGGATAAAGCTTTAGGTGGTCTTCAAAAATCTGATCTAATTATTCTTGCTGGAAGGCCTGCTATGGGGAAAACTTCATTAGCTACTAATATTGGATTTAATGTTGCAAAGAAATTTTCAGAAACTCTTCAAAATGCTGAGGTAAAAACAGATAAAAATGGAAATATTATCTCTGATGGAAGCGTTGTAGCCTTTTTTTCTCTAGAAATGTCTGCTGAACAACTAACAACCAGAATTGCTGCAGAGCAATCAGGCATAGAATCTAATGAATTAAGAAGGGGAAATATTAAGGAAGATCAATTTATGCATTATGCTAGAACAATAGCTGACTTAAAATCAGTTCCATTTTATATTGATCAAAGTGGCTCTATACCAATTGGAGTTTTAGCTACTAGAGCAAGAAGATTAGCAAGAACTTTAAAAACCACTAAGAATCAAGAGCTCGGATTAATTATTGTTGATTATATTCAATTAGCAACAACATCTTCAGGAAAATACAGAGATAGCAGGGTACAAGAAGTAGCAGAAATTACACAAGGATTAAAATCCTTGGCAAAAGATTTAGATATACCAATTATTGCTCTTTCACAGCTTTCGAGGCAAGTTGAGTCAAGAGATGATAAACGGCCTTTGTTATCAGACTTAAGAGAATCCGGAGCAATTGAACAAGATGCAGATATCGTAATGTTTGTTTATAGAGATGAATATTACTTACAAAACAATCAACCTCCTCCAGGAACTGAACAGCATACTTCATGGTTAGCAAGAATGGATGAGGTTCATGGGAAAGCTGAAGTTCTAATAAGGAAACATAGACATGGACCGACATCAAATGTCCAATTACAATTTGAAGAAAGACTAACAAAGTTTTCTGACCTTGCGAGAGAAAACTATTTGCCAGAAAGATTTGAATAAGTGATTGCAATAACTAGAAATATTGGAAAAGTTGTAATCTTATTCCTGAACAATACTGGTCATTTTTTTATTTTTTTTACTAAAATATTGCGATCATTTTTTAAACCCTGGTATTTTAAAAATATTATTAATCAAATGATTTTTATAGGTTATTTTTCTTTACCTGTGGTTTCCCTAACATCCTTTTTTACAGGCGGTGCTCTTGCTCTACAAATATATTATGGAGGAAACCAATTTAATTCTGAGGCAATTGTTTCTTCAATTGTAGCATTAGGTATAACAAGAGAATTAGGGCCAGTTCTAGGCGGTATAGTGGTTGCAGGAAGAGTTTCTTCTGCCATTGCAGCTGAACTAGGTACCATGAAAGTGACAGAACAAATAGATGCATTAAAAACTCTATCGGCTGACCCAATTAGTTACCTTATTGTTCCTAGAATAATCTCTGGAATTATCATGTTACCTATCTTAATTATTTTTGCCGACATTATTGGTATTATGGGCGGATGGTTTATAGGAACACAAAGTTTAGGATTTAATGGTAGTGCTTATATTCAAAACACAATTGATTTCCTTGAAGTCAACGATATAAGTTCTGGATTAATCAAAGCTTCTTTTTTTGGATTTATAATTACTATAATGGGTTGCTATCAAGGCTTTAATTCGAATGGAGGTGCACAGGGTGTAGGAAAAGCAACTACAAATGCAGTGGTATCAGCTTCTGTCCTTATACTAGCCTCTAATTACATTATGACTAATCTATTTTTTGCTTCTTAAAATGATAAAAATAGAAAACTTACATAAATATTTTGAAAATAAAAAAGTTTTAAATGGGGTAAATCTTGATATAGAAGAAGGAACATCTTCTGTAATTATTGGTGGCTCTGGTACTGGAAAATCTGTTCTAATTAAATGCATTTTAGGCCTATTAACACCAGAAGAAGGTAAAATATCAATAAAAAATAATTTCATTTTTGAAAATGGTAAATTTAAAAAAAATAGTAAAATAAAAATTGGTATGCTTTTTCAAGGCGGTGCTTTATTTGACAGCCTTCGAATATGGCAAAATGTTAGTTTCTATAATATTCAAAATGGTAAAAATAAGAAATTTTGTTTCGAAGATGCAATTCTTAATCTTGAAAAGGTTGGCCTAAGTAAGGATGTTGTTAACTTATATCCTTCTGAGTTATCTGGCGGAATGCAAAAAAAGAGTTGCTTTAGCAAGGGCTATTTCCATTAAACCTGATATTATCTTTTTTGATGAACCAACTACTGGTTTAGACCCAATTAGTGCTGATGTTATTAACAAATTGATAATAGAAAAGGTAAGAGATATTGGTGCTACTTCGCTTACAATAACGCATGACATGTCTAGCGCTAGAACAATATCGGATAAAATTCACATGCTTCATAAAGGTGAAATTATTTGGGAAGGAAATAAAGATACAATTGAAAGCACTGATAACCCATTTGTAGTTCAGTTTATAAATGGTTTGTCTGAAGGGCCAATAAATTAAAAGAACAATTATCTAGTAATTTTATTAATAAAGATTTATTTATGTAAGTCGATATTTGGGAAAATCATGGAAACTAATGTAATCGATTTAATTCTAATCTTTTCGATTGTGATTTCAGGTTCTTTGGCTTTGTTTCAAGGTTTTTTTAAAGAACTCCTTGCCTTACTTGGTTGGGTTGTGGCATTTGTAAATATAAAGATCTTTTTCGTCCATCTTTCAAAACCTCTAGTTATATTTATAGAAAACAACGCTTTAAGAGATATAGTTGTTATATCAACTATCTTTGTTCTCACTTTAATTATTTGGAGAGTGATCTCAATACCAATACTTAAAATTTTTAAATCAACATCCATAGGATATTTGGATAAATTGCTAGGGTTTTTATTTGGAGTATTTAGAGTTTTTGTTCTGGCTTGTATAATTTATATATACACATTAATGCCTAATGAAAAAGAGGACTTTCCTGAATTTACGAAAGATTCAAAAACACTTCCTTTAATTGAAAAATTATCGGCTATGCTTACTGATAATTTTGAATTTTTTAATGAAACTAATATGCAGGATATAATTAAAAGCGAAAATAAGAATGAAAGCATTGAAAACGAATAGAAAATCACCTTTTATTAAAGATGATAAATTACATGAAGAATGTGGAGTTTTTGGTGTATACAACCATGAAGATTCAGCTGCTCTAACTGCCTTAGGGCTTCATGCTTTACAGCATCGCGGTCAAGAAGCTGCAGGAATAGTAACTTTTGATGGAACAAAGTTTATATCTGAAAGACATCCAGGATTAGTAAGTGATAACTTTACAAAAACTTCTGTAATGAATCGATTAGTAGGTAATAGCGCCGTTGGACATAACAGATATTCAACAACAGGTGCTACCATTCAAAGAAATATTCAACCTTTTTTTGCTGATTTATGGGGTGGAGGATTTGCAATAGCTCATAATGGAAATATTACAAACGCATTGTCGCTTAGAGACGAGCTCATAAGAAAAGGGTCTATCTTCCAATCAACCTCTGACACAGAAACAATTTTACAATTGGTAGCTAGATCTGATGCAGATAGAACATTGGATCGTTTAGTCGATGCGTTGATGCAAATTTCAGGAGCTTGGGCATTAGTAGTTTTAACTAATAAAAAATTAATTGGCGCTAGAGACCCTTTTGGAATAAGACCCCTCGTCTTAGGAGAGTTAGACGGAGCAAAAATATTAGCTTCAGAAACATGTGCGCTTGATATTATTGGTGCAAAATTTATAAGAGAAATTGAACCTGGTGAAATAATTGTAATTACAGAAGATGGCGAGGAGAGCATTAAACCTTTTCCAAACGCAAAATTGCGTCCTTGCATATTTGAGTACATATATTTTTCTAGACCCGATTCCATGTTAGATGGAAAATCTGTTTATGAATGCAGAAAATCATTTGGAAAAAATCTAGCTAAGGAATGTCCAGCTAACGCCGATATTGTTGTTCCAGTTCCTGACTCAGGCGTTCCAGCAGCTTTAGGATACTCGGAAGAATCAAAAATACCTTTCGAATTATCAATAATAAGAAATCATTATGTAGGAAGAACATTTATTCTACCAACACAGTCAAACAGACAATCATCTGTAAAACTTAAACATAATCCTGATAGAGGCTCAATAAAAGACAAAAGTGTAGT
>CACANC010000003.1 GCA_902533755.1 uncultured PS1 clade bacterium | reverse complement strand
GGAAAACCTTCAATCTTTAAAAGATCACTTAAAAACTGAACATGTAGCCCATTTTGTAGGGTCGTTGTCTGATGATCCACCAGAAACAGATGCAAAATTTTATGAGGCCAACCAAATCGATTACCCTGGTTAAAATGAATAGCAAAATAAGTAGCTGGAATATTGGTGATATTAAAATTACTAGAATAATTGAAGCTGAAAGAGCTGGGCCAATGTTTGTCGTTCCGGATGCAGTGCCTGAGGAAATTTTAAAAATGCCTTGGTTACAACCTCACTTCTCTGATAGCGAGGGAAATACAATTATTAGTATTCATGCGCTTGTTATAGAAACTAGTGAAAAATGTATAATTGTAGATACTTGCTTAGGGAATGATAAAGAAAGACACATCCCTCAATGGAATATGTTACAAACAAAATTTTTAGAGGATTTAGATAAAGCTGGATATTCAGTTGATCAAATTGATACAGTTCTATGTACACATATGCATACTGACCATGTTGGTTGGAATACAATCTTAGTTAATGATAAATGGGAACCAACTTTTAAAAAAGCAGATTATCTATTTGGACAAAAAGAATGGGAATATACTGAGAAACAACTTGGTGATCATAGATATGCAGAATTTATCAATGACTCTATAATTCCTATTATTGAGTCAGGTTTGGTTAAGTTTGTAGAGATGGATGAGAAAATCTGCGAAGGCATTTGGTTAGAACCAACAATTGGTCATACACCTGGCCATGTTAGTGTTTGTATAGAGTCAAAAGGAGTAAGCGCCGCTATAACAGGTGATTTTTTGCATCACCCATGCCAAATGGAAAGACTAGACTGGGAATCAAGTGCTGATTGGAATAAAGAGCTCGCAAAGAAAACGAGAAGGGAAAAACTTGGAGAATATGCTGACAATAATATTTTAGTTTTTGGAACACATTTTGCAACACCATCTGCTGGTTATGTGAAAAGAAAAGATGATCACTTTATATATGAAGTAAAGTATCCGGATAATTAAAAAAGGCCCTATCAAAGGGCCTTTTCAATTTTATTATACTTTTAGATTAAAAATTATAAGTTAAACTTGCAGATAACATTCTTGGATGTCCATGAGTTCCAATAATATAAAAAGGATCAGTCATATTATTGACGCCATCTAAAGCGCCTCCGGCTCCAAGGTTTACCCAATTTTCTAGATCGGTATAGTAATTTTCATCTGTTAGATTTTCGCCATGAATCATAAATTCCCAATTACCAGATCTAATACCAGTAGTTAAATTAAGTGTATAATAACTTGGGTTATCTATAGCATTTTGTGGAGGCATACTCATGCTTGGTCCTCTTCTATTATATTGAAAGTCAGCAACAAACTCCATGCCATTATCAAGCGGTCTCGCATAGTTCGCTGCAAGCGCAATGCCATTATCAATAGAACCAGAAGGAGTTTGGCCACTAACATCAACTCCTGAAATAATTGTGCCATTATCCCATTCAGCTTCAAGTGTGCCAAACGCTGCTGCTACTGTTAAATATTCAGTAGCTTGATATGCTACCTCAAGCTCAAATCCAACATTCTCAGAGTCTCCTGTATTATCTATAGATTCAAATGGCCCTGTAGCTGATTGAACTATGGTTGTGAAAAGTCGATCTTCATAATCAATCATAAAAGCAGCCATTGAAAAATTGCCTCTTCCTTCCATAAAAGAACCTTTCCAACCAAGCTCATATTGTATAGCCTCTTCTTTATTATATGAAGAT
The DNA here is from genome assembly GCA_902533755.1 of uncultured PS1 clade bacterium. GTDB lineage: Bacteria > Pseudomonadota > Alphaproteobacteria > MED-G09 > MED-G09 > AG-430-B22. The sequence goes on along the minus strand of CACANC010000003.1, from coordinate 67,370 downwards.
AACGATGGATTGCCTTGGTTATCAAAAGTAACAGGCTCATGTCTTAAACCTCCAGGCTCATAACCTTTAGCAACTGTCAAATAAACCATTGAGTCATTTTCAAGAGCTCTTGAAATAGAGACTCTTGGCAGGACCTCTGTTCCATCAACTTTATTAGTATGTGGAAGACCACTTTCTGTAACATTAGCTGGTACAACCTTTTCTCTTTCCCAAGAGTCGATTCTTACTCCTAAACCAATTTCCCAAGGCCCAGTTGTATAAGTTATATTACCAAAACCTGCTAAATGTGTTGTTTCTGTATCATCCTGTTTTGCAGGTACGGTAAGATCACAAAAACAAATGACTGTACCTGGACCAAATCTTGTTGTGGCTCTTTCAACCCACTCCATATTTGATGTATAAAGTCCCATTTGCCATTGTAAATTGCTATCTGTAGTTGATGTAAGACGAATTTCTTGAGTCATAGCTTCAAAAGTTTCATCTTGACGAGCGTCTAACCATAACTCTGGTTGAAGATCAACATCAGTAAGTCTTTTAGCTTCGGTATCAGTATAAGAAGATATAGAAGTCAAATCAAAACCATCAAACTCCCAAACTAGCTCTAAATGAGCACCTATTGTTTCTTTATCATTATTAGAGGGAGTATCAATATCATTTATGAATGGATATTCAAAGTTTGGAGGAGTACCTCTTTCTAATGCCCAGTTATTATTTGGACCATCATATTGATTTGATCTTATAGAAGCATAAAGAGAAAGATTATCAGAAATTGGTCCAGCTATTGATAGTCGCCCTCCACTTTCTTCATAACCAGCTACACTGTCGTCATTTGTACTTGGATTATACATAAAGCCATCGTCTTCTCTTGAAAAAGCAAATAACCTTATTGCCCAATCATCTCCAATTGGAATATTAATAGAACCCTCTATATCAATCGAATTTTGTTCACCAACCATTAACTTCAATCGACCTGATGTTTCATCTGGAGATGGTCTTGTGCTTATAAACTTAATAGCACCACCAATATTACTTCCTCCATATAATACACCTTGAGGTCCCTTTAATATTTCAATTCTTTCTAAATCACCAAATCGTGAAGTTGCATCACCAAAAAGTTGAATATCGTCAAGATAAAAACCTACACCCTGAGTTAAACTAAATGCGCCAAGGCCTCTCATTGTTACATTTGGCCAGCCATCTGTTCTTGTATTAAGATTGAAATTAGGAACTGTCATTCCAATCTTATCAAGAGTTTTCATATTATGCTGTGTAATAGTGTCTCCTGATATGGCCACTACAGATTCAGGAATATCCAAAAGGCTTTCCTCTCTTTTTCTTGCAGTCACAACTATCTCTTCAAGACTAGAACTTGATATATTATTATTTGACGAACTAGACTGAATATCGCCTTCGTCAGCGATCACATTACTTGTAGTAATTAAAAAACAAGCAATAAGAAAAATATAGATTTTTTTCATAAACCCTCTCCCACTTTATGTTTAAATGAGGATATAGATAAAAAAATTAATTTGAAGTAAAAATTATTTTTTTGTAAAAATACAAGAATATTGGCGATTTTTTGTAAATAAATCACTATTTTGAAAATTATCATTTAGAATAAGTAAATATTAATATATCGTCATTTATAAAATTAGGGGGCTTAATTTAATGAGTGAACTAAAAAACCTGAAGCCTGGTGAGGCAAGATGTCCAGACCATCCATCTACTAAAGAATTAGTAAGTAGAGATTGTACTGGAGCACCTGATGCTATTCTTGAGGAATCATATGAATTCATTGGAGATGCAGATATACCTTTTGAAAGATATATTTCAAAAGATTTTGCTCAGGAAGAAAATAACAAAATGTGGTCTAAGGTCTGGCAGTGGGCTTGTCATGTGGATCATATACCTGAAGTAGGTGATTATTATGTTTATGATGTTGCTGATTTATCAGCAGTAATTGTCCGATCAGATAATAATGAAATAAAAGCATATTATAATTCATGTCTACATAGAGGAACACAATTAAAACCCTCAGGTACATCTGGTGTATGTAAAGAACTTAAATGTCCTTTTCATGGCTGGACATGGTCGCTTTCTGGCAAACTAGAATATCTTCCTTGTGATTGGGATTTCCCTCATGTCAATAAGGAAGAGTATAGTCTTCCAGAACTAAAGTGCGATACATGGGGAGGGTTTGTTTTTATAAACTTTGACCAAAATGCTGACCCTTTAAATGATTATTTAGGTGTCTTGCCTGAACATTTTAAAAACTGGAATCTTGAAGATCGGTATATTGAAACACATGTCACCAAAAAACTTCCATGCAATTGGAAGGCGGCGGCGGAAGCTTTTTTAGAAGCATATCATGTGCTTGAAACTCATTCTGAGGGTGTTTATACGGCTGGTGATGCCAATGCAGATTATGATATTTTTGGTGATCATGTTTCACGCTTTATTCACACCATAGGGTATACAAGCCCACATATTGTTGAAAATAGACCAAGCCAACAAGAGATTTTGGATATTTTATTAGGAAGAAAACTCGATGATGATTCAGGAACAGTCAAAGTTCCAGAAGGTAGCACTGCTCGAGAAGTATATGCTAGAATTGTACAGGAGGAGATGGGAGAAAAATATAAATCAGATTTTTCACATCTTACTGTAACTGAGACTATAGACTCAATTGAATATTTTGTTTTCCCTAACGCTTTCTTTTTTCCAGGCCTTCAGCTTCCTATGGTTTATAGATTTAGACCAGATGGAGTAGATCATGCAATTTTTGATCTCTTATTTTTAAGACCTAAAATAGAGGGTGAAAATCATCCACTTCCGCCAGAGCCACATTATCTGGATATTGATGATAGTTATACCCAATGTGAGGGAACTGGTTATCTTGGAGCAGTATATGATCAAGATACTAATAATCTTCTTTCTCAAACTAGAGGATTTAAAGCTAGCCCAAAGGGAGCTCAGACTCTTGGAAATTATCAAGAATCTAGAGCAAGACATTTACATCAAATAGTTGACAAATACATTAACCAAACAAAAAATTAAAATAATTAGGAGAACAATATGACAGGACGACTTGAAAACAAGGTTGCGATAATAACTGGAGCAGCTATGGGCTTAGGCGCAGCAGATGCAACATTATTTGCTAAAGAAGGCGCAAAAGTTATACTTACCGATGTTGCTGCTGATAAAGGTCAAGAATTAGCCGATAAAATTGGAGCTACTTTTATGCAACAGGATGTAACGGATGAAGAAAGATGGAAACAAATAATTTCTGATACTGTTAACCTTCATGGCAAATTAGATGTTCTTGTTAATAATGCAGGTATAGTTGAAGTTGGTGATCCAGAAAATCAAACAACCGAAGAATATAGAAAAACGATGGCAGTTCACATGGATAGTACCTTCTTTGGGTGTAAATTTTCTATACCAGTAATGGCCGAATCTGGCGGTGGGTCAATTGTTAACATGTGCTCAATCGCATCCGTCCAGGGTGAATCTTATGTTGCAGCTTATTGTGCAGCAAAAGGAGCTATTGAAGCTTATACTAGAGCTGTAGCAGTTCATTGTGGTTTAAAGAAAAATGGAGTTAGATGTAATTCTATTCATCCATCAGGAATTATTACTCCTATGGTTGAAAGTGTACCAGAGAAAATGGAAGCTAAATTTGGCGGTGCACCTAATCAGGATGCTCCAGCAAGCAAGCAAGGTGAGCCAAATGACATAGCTTATGCAGCATTATATCTTGCATCTGATGAATCTAAATTTATGAATGGCGCTCAACTAAGGGTAGATAATGCTATGTCTGTTGCCTCAGGTTCTATGCCAGAATAATAGGAGAGTATAATGAGTCAGCAAATAGATTATTATGATAATGATATAAGATTAGAAGGCATTTTATTTCCAACTGAAAATCCAGCTAGCAATCCTGTTGTACTTGTAGTTCCAACATATGCAGGAAGAGATGATTTTACTCTTGAGAAAGCGAAAATGATGAATCAATTAGGTTACTCTGGTTTTGCTGTTGATATGTATGGAGAAGGGAAGACGGGCTCTACACCAGAAGAAAATATGGGGTTGATGCAGGCTGTCCTTGATGACCGTGAAATGCTTCAAAGAAGAATAAATCTGGCTCATCAAACAGTGATTGATCAAGTAGGAGTTAATGCAAATAAATCAGCTGCAATTGGTTTCTGTTTTGGTGGATTATGTGTTCTTGATCTTGCAAGAACAGGTTCAAGCGTTGCAGGCGTAGTGTCTTTTCATGGATTATTCAATCCTCCAGGAAATACTGATGGTAATAAAATTAGCTCAAAAATATTAGTCCTTCATGGAAATGATGATCCTATGGTTCCTCACGAATCTGTGAATGGCCTAGCTAACGAATTAACAGCTGTAAATGCAGATTGGCAAATTCATGCCTATGGGGGAACATCTCATGCATTTACTAATCCTTTAGCAAATGCTCCTGAGGATGGAATGGCGTTTAATGAAAATGCGAATAGAAGATCTTGGGAAGCAATGAGTAATTTTTTAGAAGAGATTTTCTCATAAGTTATGACTAAAGATCCTCAAGAAAAAACAGTTAGGGCAATTGTTGTTCCTGTTACGCCCTTTCAACAGAATTGCTCTATTGTTTGGTGTTTAGAAACTTCTATGGGAGCTGTATTTGATCCAGGCGGAGATCTTGATAATATTCTAAAAGCAATTGAGGAAAATGATGTAACTGTCGAAAAAATCCTGATAACACATGCACACCTAGATCATGCTGGCGGAGCTCACGAACTTTCTAAAATTCTTAATGTTCCAATTGAAGGCCCTCATAAAGAAGATCTTTTCTTAATGGAAAGCCTTGCTCAGCAGGGAGAAAAATTTGGCCTACATGGTGCCAAGGTTTTCAAAACTGACAGATATCTTGAAAATGGCGATGAAGTTAAAGTTGGTAATCAAACTCTAGGTGTCAGACACTGTCCAGGTCATACTCCAGGTCATATTATTTTCTTCCATGAACAGTCTCAATTAGCAGTTGTCGGAGATGTAATCTTCCAGGGATCAATTGGCAGATCTGATCTTCCGAGAGGTAATCATGAAGAATTAGTAAATTCAATTGTAAATAGATTATGGCCTCTTGGAGACAATATGACATTTATCCCTGGTCATGGCCCTCTTTCTACCTTTGGTCAGGAAAGACTGACTAATCCATATGTTTCTGATTTTGCATTAGGTATTGAGAGAGAAATATCACAAAAAGTAAAAGATCAAGAAGAAGAGCAAAATTAAAGGAATAAAATAGATTTTGTTAAATCTAAATATACAAAAATATAAAAGAACTTACCTATGTTCCTTATATTTCCTTCAGGCAATACCTCAGGGTCTCATTTATTTTTCTATACAAGATTGGTTAACTGGTAACGGCTTTACAATTAAGGATATAGCTCTAATTACTGCAATTTCATCAATACCATGGTCATTGAAATTTATAATAGCACCTTTTGTTGATTACTATTCAGAATCAAACATGGGTAAAAGAAGATCTTGGATAATTTTATCTATTGTTTTTATGAGTATAACAATATTTATCGCGGCAATACTTTCAAAAAATGAAATCGATCCATTGCTACTGGGAATTACTTTTTTTTCAACTTTACTTGCTACTTCTATTCTTGATGTTTCAACAGATGGACTAGCAATAGATATTTTAAATGACAATGAAAGAGGTACTGTTAATGGACTAATGTGGGCCTTTCGAACTTTCGGCTTAAGTTTGTCAGGTATTTCTTCAGCTTATATCATGACAAATTATGGCCTGATAAATGCAATCGCATTTATTGGGTTTTTTATTTTTTTAGCAGGAGTCCTTCTTTCAATTTTTAGAGAGAAGCAAACAGATAAATACCTTTCGTTTGGAACCAAGATTAATACTAACGAATTATCTCCATTCAAATTTAAAGATACTATTCTTTTTATTATTAAGACTATTAATCAAAAACATATTTTTTTATTAATTTTATTTTGTATTACCTCAAATCTTGCTTCAGGTATACATTTCTCATCAATTTCATATCTTTATACAAATTATACTGACTGGAAATCATTCGATTTAACATTTTATAGGTCGGTCGCACTTTATGGTGGAATTTTAGCTGCGCTTTTGGGTGGATATCTTTCTGATAAAGTAAATTCACAATTAATTATAAAGATATCACATGTATCTCTTACTTTTCTATGTTTATTAATTGCAATTCAAACAAATATTATAATAAATGAGTTTTTTGGAATAGGCATATTGCTTGCCTTTTCATTTTTTAATTCATTTGCATTAACTGCTGTCTTAGCTTTATGTATGAAATTTTCTTTATCATCTTATGCGGCATCAATATTTGCTATTTTTATGAGTACAAGGCATTTTTCCAGAATTCTTGGTGAAACTTTTGCTGGTATATTTGACGGTTTCCTTAATTTAACTGTTAGTTCAATTTACCTAATAGCAGCTTTTTTATGTATCTTACCTTTAGCATTTTTAAATTACTCCAAACCCAAGGTATAGGATAATTTTTTGCCATCATAAAACTTGACACAAACCATCCTGGGGTTATAGTCGCGCCACACATTAATTTGTAATAAGAATGGGTTGAAAATGTACGCTGTTATTAAAACTGGTGGTAAACAATATAAAGTATCAAAGGATGATATTATTTCTGTCGAAAAATTATCTGAAGACACTGGTAAAAAGATCAAATTAAATGAGGTCTTAATCATATCAGACAAAGGAAAGCCAATTGTCGGAGATCCATTAATTAAAGGTGCAAGTGTAGAGGCAGAGATTATGGATCACTCCAGGGCTGCTAAAATTACAGTCTTTAAGAAAAAAAGAAGACATAATTACAGAAGAAAAAAAGGTCATAAACAAAATATTACAAATTTAAAGATTTTAAGTATTAATGCTTCTCAGGGGAAAACTAAAGCCTCCGATACCGAAGAAAAGAAGACAACAACAAAAAAGGCAGCTCCAAAAAAGGCAGCTCCAAAAAAGGCAGCTCCAAAAAAAGTAGCTCCAAAAAAGGCAGCTCCAAAAAAAGTAGCCACAAAATCAAAAAAAACTGAAGACAAACCAAAAAAATCTGATAAAAAGGCTAAATCGGAACCAAAAAAAACTAATAAAGGTTCAAAGGAGTAAAAAATGGCTCACAAGAAAGCAGGCGGTTCATCAAGGAACGGAAGAGATTCAGCTGGAAGAAGACTTGGTGTTAAAAAATATGGAGGGGAAAATGTTATTCCTGGAAATATTATTATTCGTCAACGAGGAACAAAGTGGAAGCCAGGTAAAAATGTTGGCTTAGGAAAAGATCATACAATCTTCTCTTTAATTCAAGGAACTGTGGATTTTTCAAAAACACAAAATGGAAGACCGGTAGTTTCTGTAAAGCCAAGTCCAGAAGCTACAAACTAGAAAAGTTTCAACTTAATCACTATAATATTTAATTAACTTTGCGAGCATGGTTATGAAATTCCTTGATCAGGCAAAAATACATATTCAATCTGGAAACGGCGGAAACGGTTGTGTAAGTTTTCGTAGAGAAAAGTTTGTTGAATTCGGAGGTCCAAATGGCGGGAATGGCGGTAAAGGAGGCGATATCATTATCAAATGCGTTGATGGGCTCAATACTTTAATTGATTATAGATATAGACAACATTTTAAAGCAAAAAATGGTAGTCCAGGAATGGGAAGTGATAAAACTGGCAGATCAGGCGAAGATACAATTATTGAAGTTCCAAGGGGTACATTAATATTGGAAGAGGATAATGAAGAGGTCATTGCAGATGTTGTTAATAAAGATCAATCCCTCACTATTCTAAAAGGTGGGAATGGAGGGTTCGGTAATGCGCATTTTAAGAGCTCAGAAAACCAAACGCCACGAACTGCTAATGATGGAGAAAATGGTCAAGAAAAATGGGTATGGCTTAGATTAAAACTTATTGCCGATATTGGTTTAATTGGATTACCCAATGCCGGTAAATCAACTTTAATATCAACTGTGAGTGAAGCAAAGCCTAAGATTGCTGATTATCCCTTTACAACACTAAACCCAGTTCTTGGTATAGCAAAATATAATGATAATGAGTTAGTAATTGCTGATATCCCTGGGTTAATCGAAGGCGCCCATGAAGGCAAGGGTCTAGGTGATAGATTTCTTGGGCATATTGAAAGATGTAATTTGCTTCTTCATTTGATCGATGCAAATGACTCTGATGTAATTAATTCATGGAAAACTGTTAGAAATGAGATATCAGCATATTCTAAAGAATTAGATGAAAAAAAAGAAATTATTGTCTTATCTAAGTCAGACTCTATTAACGAAGAAAAATTAGATGAAAAATTAATTATTCTAAAAGATTATACTAATAAAGATGTATTCAAGATGTCTTCTGTAACCGGAAAAGGAATTACTTCGATACTTAGAATATTGCATGATAATATCTCAAAAACTGAAGATGATGATATAAAAGGTTGGCAACCATGAAAATAAAAGAAATAAATAGAATGGTGGTGAAGATTGGCTCCTCACTTCTTATTGATAAAGATAAAGGAGTGAATAATAATTTCTTGAATAATATTAGTGAAGATATTTTGTCATTAAAAAAAAGGGGTATAGAAACTTTAGTAGTTTCTTCAGGCGCTATAGAGTTAGGAAAAATTGAATTAGATAAAACAAAAGAGAAATTTAATTTAGCAGAAAGTCAGGCCGCTTCTTCAATTGGCCAAATAAAATTAATAAATTCTTGGAAAGAATCTTTAAGTAAGTTTGATCTTAATGCTGCTCAAATATTAATAACTGCTGAAGATACAGAAAATAGAAAAAGATTTTTAAATGCTAGATCAACAATAGAAGAATTATTGCGAGAAAAATATATTCCAATAATAAATGAGAATGATACGGTAGCTACATCCGAGATCAGGTATGGAGATAATGATAGATTAGCAGCTAGAATAGCTGGAATGGTTACGGCGGATTGCTTAATCCTGTTATCCAATGTTGAAGGTCTCTATGAGAGAGACCCCTCTAATGAAGAAAGCAGATTAGTTAGTAATGTAGAAATTATAGATAAGAGCGTTACTGATATGGCAGGTGAGGCAGGAGAATTAGGTAGAGGCGGTATGATAACAAAAATTGAAGCTGCAAAAATAGCTACTAAGAGTGGTTGCCAAATGATTATTTCTTCAGGTAGAGTAAAAAACCCTATCCTATCTTCACTAAATGACGGAATTGGAACTGTTTTCCAATCTCAAAATAAAAACCTGAGTGCTCTTAAAAGATGGATTTCTGGAAGTATAAAACCATCGGGAGAAATAAATATTGATAACGGAGCTAACTTAGCTCTTAAAAATGGTAAAAGTCTCCTATCTGCAGGAATTATTAATTTTGATGGTGAATTTGATAAGGGTGATACTGTTACAATTAAATCTCGAGATAAAGAAGTAGCTAGGGGCTTAACTAATTTCAATTCAAATGATTTATCTAAAATAATTGGTAAAAAATCTGAAGAAATTGAAGAAATTTTAGGTTATCTTACTAAGACGGAAGTAATTCATAGAAATAATTTATTTTACTCTGGAAATATGGATGAAGACTAATGAATGAAGATATAAGATTACAATTAAATAAAATTGGTAATGATGCAAAAAAAGCATCTAACGCACTATCCATGGCAAGTGAAGACAAAAAAAATCAAGCCTTAATGAATATGGCTGAACTTATTGAAAACAACCAAGACGAGATTCTTAAAGCCAACAATACTGATATGAAAAAAGCTGAAGAAAAAGGAATATCAGATTCCTTTCTAGACCGTCTTTATTTAGATAAGAATCGAATTTCTTCTATAAGTAACGGTCTGAGATCTATTGTAGAGCTAAATGATCCCGTTGGAGAAGAAATAGGAAGATGGCAACGGCCTAATGGTCTTGATATTTCTAGGGTAAGAACTCCTTTAGGAGTTATCGGAGTGATTTATGAAAGCAGACCAAATGTTACTGCTGATGCTGGAGCATTGTGTCTTAAAGCTGGAAATGCAGTTATTTTAAGGGGAGGATCAGAAAGCTTCCATTCCTCTAATGCTATACATAAATTTTTGGTTCAAGGATTAGAGGATTCCAATTTACCAAAACACTCTATCCAAATTATACCAACTACAGACCGTGAGGCAGTCGGTCTTCTTTTAGGAGGATTAAATGGAAATATTGATGTTATTGTCCCGCGCGGTGGTAAAAGTCTTGTAGAAAGAGTTCAGAATGAAGCTAAAATACCTGTGTTTGGCCATTTGGAAGGAATATGTCACTTATATGTCGATAAAAGTGCAGATTTGACAAAAGCTAAAGATATTATAATTAATGCAAAAATGAGGAGACCGGGTATTTGCGGTGCTGCCGAGACATTATTAATTGATAAAAATAGTGATAAGTCTTTTCTTCCTTTGCTAGTAAATTCATTGAAAGATAGTGGATGTGAGGTAAGAGGATGTGAGGAAACTCTCAAATTGACTGATAATATAATTTCTGCAAATGATGAAGATTGGTCAACTGAATATCTTGAAGCAATTATAAGCGTAAAGATAGTTGATGGCGTAGAGGAAGCAATTTCACATATTGGTGAATATTCAACTAATCACACAGACTCAATAATTACAGAAGATAATGATATTGCAGAAAAATTTATGAGAGAAGTTGATAGTGCGATAGTTATGCATAACACATCTACTCAGTTTGCAGATGGCGGCGAATTTGGTATGGGAGCAGAAATTGGTATTGCAACAGGAAGATTTCATGCCAGAGGGCCAGTAGGTGTAGAACAATTAACTAGTTTTAAATATATAGTTCGTGGTTCAGGCCAAATAAGACCTTAGTGATGATACTCTAGTGAATAATTATATTTTACCAATAAAACCTGGATCACAAATTGGCCTATTTGGAGGCTCTTTTAATCCAGCACATGAATGGCATTTTCAAGTTTCAAAAAATGCTTTAAGTGAACTTAATTTAAATCAAGTTATTTGGTTAGTATCTATGTCCAATCCGCTTAAAGAAGATGAAGACATTATGGACTTTCATGACAGATTTATGAGTGCAAGGGATATTGCAAAAAAAAATAATTTCTTTGTTAGTGATTTTGAAAAAGAATATAAGACAAAATACAGTATAGATACTGTTTCAAAAATTATGGAATTATATCCAGATGTAAATTTTGTATGGGTTATGGGCTCTGACTGTGCTGCAGAAATTTCTCAATGGAAGGATTGGGAGAAATTTTTGGATTTAATTCCAATAGCAATTTATCCAAGACCATCCTTTGAGATTGAATCAAATAAGCTAGACTTAATAAAAGAAAGAGCAAAAATAATCGGTAGTAATAATCAGAAAGGTTTTACAAAATTTAAACCACCTGTAATAACCTTTATTCCAGGTCCTATGAGTGATATTTCCTCAAGTCAAATTAGAAAGCTAAAAGATGGATAAAACCTTAGATAGTATTGTAACTCAGTTAGAAGATAATAAAGCCTTAGATATTATTTCGATAGATTTAAAAGGAAAATCAGATATTGCTGATTTTTTAGTTATTGCTACTGGGACATCAAATAGACATGTAGGTTCATTATCAGAAAATCTAATTACTGAACTAAAAAAAGATGGAATAAAAAACATTAAAGCAGAAGGTATTAACAAGAGTGATTGGGTTCTTATTGATAGTGGAGATGTAATTGTACATATTTTTCGAAAAGAAGTTCGTGAGTTCTATAATTTAGAAAAATTATGGCAAACTAATATAGAAACAAACTAAATATACTTATGTTAATAACTATTATTTATATTGGTAGTTCGAATAATTTACTCCAAGATGTTGTTAGAGATTATGAAAAAAGAATCAAAAATCTAGGAAGAAGTATTGGTTTAAAAGAAATTATTTATAAGGAAATTAAAAATTCTAATAAAAAAAATGCTACTGAAAAAAAAGATGAGGAAACTAAAAAATTAATAGGCCAAAAAGAAAAAGAAGCAGTAAATATTCTTCTTGATATAGAGGGCTCAAAATTAAACTCAGTCGAATTTTCAGAATGCATTCTTGATCAAGCGGATATTAATCAGAATATTAATTTTTTTATTGGTGGATCTGAGGGTATCGATAGAAAATATTTCGGAGATTTTGATAAGATAATTTCATTTGGGGACTTAACATGGCCCCATAAGATGTTTAAAATGATGCTCTTGGAACAGATCTACAGGTCAATAACGATTATTAACAAACACCCCTATCACAAGTAATGCTAATAAAAACTTATAATAAATCTATATTTACAATTTTATGTCTAATAATTCTAAATTCCTTATCTCTAGAAGGAAAAACACTAGAGAGAGAGAATGTAGATTTGTTAAATAAAGTTATAGATTTAGTTGATAAGGAATATATCGAGTCAACGGAACAAAGTGAATTAGTTGAGGCTGCAATTAACGGGATGCTGCAATCTTTAGACCCTCATTCAGTTTATTTAACACCAAAAGATTTTGCTAATCTACAAAATGATACAAGTGGAGAATTTGGTGGTATTGGAATAGAGGTTACTATGGAAAATGGCGTAATAAAAGTAATCAGTCCAATTGATGAAACACCGGCACAAAAGGCCGGCATGATTGCAGGGGATTATATTACTCATATCAATAAAGAGCCAATATTTGGTAAAAACCTCAATGATGCAGTTGATCTTATGCGAGGAAAACCTAATACAGAAGTAGCAATAACTGTTGTTCGCAAGGAAATGGATGATGCTTTTGATATAACAATTATAAGAGACATTATACAAATACCTGGAATTAAAAGTGAAATTAAGGGGAAAAATAATAATATTGGATACATTAGAATTTCTGCATTCAATGAGAGAACATCTGAAAAATTATATAAAGAACTCTATATTCATGAGAACAATGAAAAACCATCTATTAAAGGGTATATTTTAGATCTGAGAAGAAATCCTGGAGGATTACTGAAACAAGCAATTGAAGTAGCTAATATGTTTCTTGATTATGGAGAAATTGTTTCTACAAAAAGACCAAGATTTGAAGAAAAAATTAATTCTTTTGAAGCAAAAAGAGGTGACTTTATAAATCAAAAACCTCTTATTATTTTAGTCAATGGTGGTTCTGCTTCAGCGTCAGAAATTGTAGCTGGCGCTCTTCAAGATCACAATAGAGCAATAATTATTGGAACCAGAACCTTCGGAAAGGGTTCAGTACAAACACTTTATCCTATAAATAAAAATAATCTTTATTTCCCAAATTCTAAAAATCTTGGAGCCTTAAAATTAACAACTGCTGAATATTTTACTCCTAGAGGAAGATCTATTCAGGCGGAAGGAATTGAACCTGATTTTGTAATAAAGCAAGAACCTACAAAGGAAAATAACCCCAAAATATATGAAGTAGGGGAAACACAATTAAATGAATTTATAAAAAAGGATTCAAACGACAAATCTGAATCAGGATCATCCGCATATATACCTTTAGATAGCAGTGAGGACACCCAACTGAATTTAGCAGTAGAAATAATGAATGATCTATTATTAAAGATTTAAATTATCGAGAATAAAATGAATAAAAATTTGGGATTAAGAGAGGCTGTTGGAATTATTTTAGCCAGAGATGACGGAAAAATTTGGACAGGCAAACGCAAAATTGGTATTGGAGTGAGGCCTAACGAGAAAAACTTATGGCAAATGCCACAAGGGGGTATAGATATTGGTGAAAGTCCTGAAAATGCAGCATATCGTGAATTAGAAGAAGAAACTGGTACAACTTCAGCAGAGATTATTTTTACTTTAGATGAGTGGCTAGAATATAATTTACCTCCTGAACTAATTGGGAAAGCCTTAGGAGGAAAATTCAAAGGACAAAAACAAAAATGGTTCCTTATGATCTTTAAAGGTGATGATAGTGATTTTAACCTAAACAGTCATATAGCTGAATTTGATGAGTGGGCATGGAGAGATATAGAAGAAATGCCAGATCTAGTTGTAGATTTTAAAAAAGAATTATATTTAAAACTTATAGAAAAATTTTCACCTATAAAAGATAAAATTAAGAGTAATTAGCTTCAAGGATTTCTTTTTTGATTAATAAATCCTCTTTTTCTCTATCATCTTCACTTTTTTCAATATCTTTTGCTATATCATTAATAATCTTATCAAAATCTTCCTTAGATGATTTAACTAAGTCAAATGACCTCTCTGCTAATAAAGTAACTTGATCAAGTGCAATATCAGCAAATCCTCCATCGATAAGAAATTTTAAATTTTCTGAATCTGTTAGCTTAATTTCAACAACACCAATTCTTAAAGCTGTCATAAAAGGGGCATGCTGAGGAAGGATTTCAGCATCACCTTCTTTAGCGGGAATTAAAATACCATCCACTTCCCCTGAAAAAATTGATGACATTGGTGAAACAAAATCGAAATTTAGTTTTGAGGACATAATTATTCTTCCTTAGCTAATTCTTCGCCTTTTTTTATAGCATCCTCAATTGTACCTACCATATAAAATGCCGCTTCAGGCAAGTGATCATAATCACCATTGCATAAACCTTTAAAGCCCTTAATGGTATCATTTATATCAACTAAAATTCCTGGAGAACCAGTAAATACTTCAGCAACATGAAAAGGTTGGGAGAAGAATCTTTCAATTTTTCTTGCTCTTGCAACGGTTAATTTATCTTCCTCGCTTAACTCATCCATACCTAGAATAGCGATAATGTCTTGGAGAGATTTATATTTTTGAAGAATTTCTTGTACTTCTCTTGCAACATTATAGTGTTCTTCACCAACTATATCGGCCTCAAGAATCCTACTATTGGAATCAAGCGGATCAACAGCTGGATAAATACCTTTTTCTGATATAGCTCTTGATAAAACAGTAGTAGCATCCAAATGTGCAAAAGATGTTGCAGGAGCAGGATCAGTCAAATCATCGGCAGGCACATAAATTGCCTGTACAGAAGTGATGGATCCTTTATTAGTAGATGTAATCCTTTCTTGAAGATTTCCCATATCAATTGCCAAAGTTGGTTGGTAACCAACAGCTGAAGGGATTCTTCCTAAAAGAGCACTAACTTCTGAACCTGCTTGAGTAAATCTAAAGATATTATCAACAAAGAAAAGAACATCTTGACCCTCTTCTCTAAAATGCTCAGCTACAGAAAGTCCGGAAAGAGCAACTCTTGCACGTGCTCCTGGAGGCTCATTCATCTGACCATAAACAAGTGAACACTTAGATCCATCTCCTCCACCTTCTTTGTTAACCCCAGACTCAATCATTTCCCAATACAGATCATTACCTTCACGGGTTCTTTCGCCTACACCAGCAAAAACTGAATAACCGCCATGAGCTTTAGCAATATTATTAATCAATTCCATAATAAGCACTGTTTTACCAACTCCAGCGCCTCCAAATAAACCAATTTTTCCACCTTTAGAATAAGGACATAGTAAATCAACAACTTTAATACCTGTTACCAAAATCTCTTTCTCAGTTGATTGATCAACAAATTCAGGGGCATTTTGATGAATGGGTCTTTTTTGAGTTACTTTTAGTTCTCCCTTTTGATCGACAGGTTCACCAACAACATTAATTATTCTACCTAATGTTTCCTCTCCTACAGGAACTGATATTGGCGCACCAGTACTCTCAACAGACTGTCCTCTTTTAAGACCCTCTGTAGTATCCATAGCAATTGTTCTTACTGAATTCTCTCCAAGATGCTGCGCAACTTCAAGAACTAATTTTTTTCCATCCTGCTCTATCTCTAAAGCATCTAATATAGCGGGAAGATGATCATTAAACTTAACATCAACAACAGCTCCCATTATTTGGACAACTTTTCCTTGATTAATTTCACTCATAATTTAACCTCTTTTAATTATAGTGCCTCAGCACCTGAAATAATTTCTATCAATTCTGATGTGATGGATGCCTGACGCGATCTATTATATGTAATAGTTAGGTCATCAATCATATCTGAAGCATTCCTTGTTGCATTATCCATAGCAGTAAGTCTTGCTCCAAATTCACTAGCAACATTTTCTAGTAACGCTCTTAAAATTTGGACCGATAAATTCTTTGGTAAAAGTTCTTTAAGTATATCTTCCTCATCAGGTTCATATTCATAGCAGATATTCTCAATATCTTTTTCTTCATTAACTTCCGATTCAATATCAAAAGGAATTAATTTTTGACAGACAGGAACTTGGCTTAACACTGATTCAAATTTTGCAAAATATAATCTGCAAATATCAAATTTTCCTTCTTCAAATAGTGACAGAATATTTTCTGCAACTTTCTCCGCTTCGATAAACCCAAGATCTTTAACTTCAGAGAAATCATAAATATCAATTATCTCTTGTCCAAAATCTCTTTGGAGTAATTCTTTTCCTTTTTTTCCTATAATAATCAGTTTTACTTCTTTTCCTTCTTCCTTTAATTGCAAAATATGTTCTTTTGCTAACTTCACGATAGATGTATTAAATCCACCACATAAGCCTCTTTCAGAAGTGGCGATAATAAGTAAATGACTTTTATCATTACCATTACCTGCTAAGAGTTCTGGAGCATTATCTTGGCCAGAAAAAGACGCAGATAAATTCTTCAGAATATCACCAAGTTTATCAGAATAAGGTCTAGCAGTTTCAACATTTTCTTGCGCTCTTCTCAATTTAGATGCTGCAACCATTTGCATAGCCTTAGTAATCTTCTGAGTAGAAGATACGCTAGAAATTCTGTTCCTTAATTCTTTTAAATTTGCCAATTCAATCTCTCACTTATTAATTAAAACTTGCAGTAAATTCTTCAACGGCACTTTTAAGGGTAGCTTCAGTTTCTTCATCAAGACTCTTAGTTGATGTAATAGTTTCTAATATCTGTATGTAATTATTTCTTATGTGATTAAGAAGGCCTTCTTCAAAATCTCCAATTTGGTTTACGGCAATATCATCCATATATCCATTTACGCCGGCAAATAGAAGAACAACCTGTTCATTTGTAGATATTGGTGAAAATTGTTTTTGTTTAAGAAGTTCAGTTAATCTCTCTCCTCTAGCTAGAAGTTTTTGAGTAGAGGCATCTAGATCAGATCCAAACTGTGCAAAGGCAGCCATCTCTCTATATTGTGCTAATTCACCTTTAATCGATCCTGCAACTTGTTTCATTGCTTTTATTTGTGCAGAGGAACCGACTCTAGAAACTGAAAGACCAACATTAACAGCAGGTCTAATTCCTTGGAAAAAAAGATCAGTCTCTAGGAAGATTTGACCATCAGTAATTGAAATTACATTTGTTGGAATATATGCAGAAAGATCATTTGCTTGTGTTTCAATTATAGGTAGGGCTGTTAAAGAACCCCCTCCATTATCTTCATTCAATTTAGCTGCTCTTTCTAATAATCTTGAATGTAGATAAAAAACATCGCCTGGATAAGCTTCTCGCCCAGGAGGCCTTCTTAATAAGAGAGACATCTGTCTATAAGCAACAGCCTGTTTTGATAAATCATCATATACAACTAGAGCGTGCATTGAGTTATCTCTGAAGTATTCACCCATAGTACAACCTGTAAATGGCGCTAAATATTGCAAAGGAGCAGGTTCAGATGCAGTAGCTGCTACTACAATTGAATATTCCATTGCTCCATTTTCTTCTAATGTTTTTACTAATTGTGCAACTGAAGATCTTTTTTGGCCAATCGCAACATATATACAATATAATTTTTCAGACTCATTATCGGATTTATTAACTTCTTTCTGATTCAAAATTGCATCAACTGCAATAGCCGTTTTACCTGTTTGTCTGTCACCAATAATGAGTTCTCTTTGACCTCTTCCGATTGGTATCAATGAATCAATTGCTTTTAATCCTGTTTGCATTGGTTCATTAACAGATTTTCTAGGAATAATACCTGGAGCCTTAATATCGACTCTTTTACTTTCAGATGAATTAATTGGGCCCTTCCCATCAATTGGGTTACCTAAGGCATCAACGACTCTGCCTAATAGCTCTTTTCCAATTGGTACTTCAACAATTGCACCTGTTCTTTTTACCGTATCACCTTCCTTAATATCAGTATCATCGCCAAAAATAACGACACCAACATTATCTTCTTCAAGATTCAGTGCCATACCTTTGATTTCACCAGGAAATTCGACCATTTCACCAGCTTCAATATTATCCAATCCATAAACCCTTGCAATGCCATCGCCAACTGACAATACCTGCCCTATCTCAGATACTTCAGCATCTTTGCCAAAATCCTTAATTTTTTTCTTTAAAATAGCGGATATTTCTGCTGGTTGAATTTCCATGATTAAACCTCACTCATATTTGATTGCATTAATTTAAGTCTTGTTAGTAAGGATGAATCTATCATCTTACTTCCTATTTTTACTATAAGTCCTCCTAAAATCTTCTCATCTATCTCTAGATCTATATCAATTTCTTGAGAATAATTATCTGCTAATACTTTCTTTATATTATTCATTTGATTCTTATCTAATTCAGAACTTGCAATAACTGTTGCTGTCATTTTACCTTTTAAATTATTCAAAAGCTCTTTAAAGGAAATGATCATATCAGGTAAAACAAATAATCTTCTATTTTGACATAAAACCCCAATAAAGTTTGTTAATAATTCTGATGTATTGAGTATTTCTAATACTGACTGCATTGCAGAAAATTGTTCTTGGGCGTTATAAATTGGACTTTGAATTATCTTTGACATCTCTTCACTCTGAGAGATTGCACTACCAATAGTTGATAGTTCATCATTAATTTTATCTAGTTCATTCAAATCATAATCTTCTTGAATAAGCTCAAAAAGGGCAAAAGCGTATCTTCCTGATATTCCTGATGTGTGATCTTGACTTGATTGACTCATGTGTAAAATTCCAATTACTGTAAGTTATTGATTTAAAAAGATATTATTATTTAAGAACTCCCAGATAATTTTAAAAATAATTCTATGTTTCTCGTAACATAAGCGTACCTTGCATGCAATATCTGAAAACAGATTCTTTATAAAAAATTATAAGGATCTATATCAACTGAAAGCCTTATTGAATTAGGTTTTTTAATTCCCGAAATCCAGTTATCAATAAATTTCTGAATATCTAATGTCTTACTCGCTTTAATTAAAAACTTATAACGATACCTGTTTCTAATTTTTGTTATGGGTGCTGGGGCTGGACCAAAAACTTTAATCCTATCTGATTTAGGAATTAATGATTTAAGGTAGTTATTAAAATTTACTAATCTTTCTTCACTTGTATCGGTAACAGTAATATTTGCTAACCTACCATATGGTGGTAATTCAGATCTTTCCCGCATAAATAATTCAGCTTCTGTAAATT
This sequence comes from uncultured PS1 clade bacterium, assembly GCA_902533755.1. Taxonomy (GTDB): domain Bacteria; phylum Pseudomonadota; class Alphaproteobacteria; order MED-G09; family MED-G09; genus AG-430-B22. Next base: position 47,930 of record CACANC010000003.1, on the reverse strand, counting down.
CATCTCTACTATTATTCACTAATGAATGTATTACTGGATGATGAGGATAATAGGTTTGAATAAAAGCTTTACCTTCTTTTTCGTCTCTTCCTGATCTCCCTGAAACTTGCTGAAGGAGTTGAAAAGTATGTTCTGAAGCTCTTAAATCACTACTTGCAAGACCTATATCGGCATCAATAACTCCAACTAATGTCAGATTAGGCAAATGATATCCTTTTGAAATAATTTGAGTTCCAATAATAATATCTATCTCACCATTACTCAATGACTCCATTGTTTTGAGAAAATCTTTAGAATTATCTGACGAAATAGAACTTACAGATTTATCGGAAAATATTTTATTTGTTTCTTCTAATAATCTCTCTATACCAGGACCGTACTGTAAAAAAGAATTTTCAGTTTTACAGCTTTTACATTTATCTAAAAAGACTTCTGTATAACCGCATTGATGACAAAGTAATTTGTTTTTAGTCTTGTGATGTACCAAATAAGAATCACATTTTGAGCAACCGATTTTATCTCCGCAACTTTTACATACTGTTAAAGGTGCATAACCTCTTCTATTTATAAATAAGAGAACCTGCTCTCCAGACTCAAGTGTTTCAAGCATTGCTGATTTTAATGAAGGAGAAATCCAAGAGTCTTTTTCCATTTTCTCTTTTCTCATATCTATTGTCTTAATATATGGCATCCCAGCTGATCCAATTCTATTAGGTAAATTGAGATGATAATATTTTTTTTCTTTTGCATTAAATAATGACTCTAATGATGGAGTAGCTGATACAAGCACAGTTGTTGAGTTTTCAAATGAACCTCTGGCAATTGCCATATCTCTTGCATTATAAATAATCTGATCTTGCTGCTTGTAACTAATATCATGCTCCTCATCGACAATAATTAGATCAAGATTTTTAAATGGAAGAAATAGTGATGATCTAGCTCCTATAACTAATTGAGCTTTACCATTATAAATATCCTTCCATATCTTCTTTTTTTTTGCGACTTTAGTTTCAGAATGCCAAACATATGGTTCAAATCCAAATCTTTCAGTGACTCTTTCAACTAATGAATCCACTAAGGAAATTTCGGGTAAAAGTATTAGTACTTGATTACCCTTTTTTACAACCTCATTAACTGCCTCAAAATAAACTTCTGTTTTTCCTGATCCAGTCACACCGTCTATTAAAAAACGTTCAAATGTATTTTTTTTTACAGAATTCTTAAGTATGTTTGCGGCATTTTGTTGAAGTTCAGTTAATTTCAGTGATGATTCAGAAGGAATATTTGTATTAATCCCTAAATCACTTTTCTCACTGATTTCTTCTATTGATTTATCTTGAGGGATAACCAACTTAAATAATTTACTAATAGGAACTAAATTATATTTATAAAAAAAATCTAAAAAGGAGATTAATTTTTTTTCTAACTTAATTTCATTAAATACTTTTTTTACTTTTTTTAACTTTTCAAATGGAATGTCCTCAGAACTATCATACCAAACTATCCCTTTCATTTCCTTGTTTCTAAAAGGCACTGATACCAAAGTACCTAACTCTAATGAACTTGGACTCAAATAGTCATATGTGCTGTTGGTGTTAGATGGAAGTAATACAGAAACTTTTTTCATTTTAATCATTAGCAATATCAGATTATATTGTATTAATAAAAGAATATGGAATTAAATTTAGATACATAAACAGGATAGCAAATGAAATTTTTTATAGATAGTGCTGATATTGAAGCCATTACAGAATTTACGAAATCAGGAATGGTAGATGGGGTAACTACTAATCCTTCTATAATTGCAAAATCAGGTAGAGATTTTAAAGATGTAATAAAAGAAATTTGTTCTATAACGTCAGGGCCAGTTAGTGCTGAAGTTACGGCAACAAATGCCGAAGGAATGATTGAGGAAGGATTAGTACTTAGTAAAATAGCAAAGAATGTAGCGATAAAAGTTCCTCTAACATGGGCCGGTTTAGAAGCATGTAAAGCATTATCAGATAAAAAAATTATGATAAATGTTACCTTATGTTTTTCTGCTACACAGGCTTTATTGGCTGCAAAAGCTGGTGCAACATTCATATCTCCGTTCATAGGAAGACTGGATGATATTGGAGAAGATGGCATGGACCTTATCCGCGATATTAAAACTATTTATGATAATTACCCCATGCTAAAAACAGAAATTCTTGCGGCATCAGTAAGAAATATAGAACACGTTAAAAAAGCTGCGCTTTATGGAGCAGATATTGCTACCCTTCCTCCACAAGTTGTATCAGAATTAGCGAATCATCCGTTAACAGATAAAGGATTAAAAGCTTTTCTTGATGATTGGAATGATAGTGGTCAAAAAATTCTCTGAGATGAAAAAAGAGAGTGAAAAACTTAATTATCCAAAAACGCTTAATTTTTCATATGTAGATAAAGATCTTGAGTTAGTAACAAGAGATTATATTAAGAGCCTTATATTACAAAATAAAAGTCAGCTTACTATTAATGAGTATAGCAGAACAATCTTTCATTTTCTTAACTTCTGCTATTTATATATTGGCAAGAATATTTCACTTAAAGATTTAGAAAATTTTCTGGATACTGATTTTTTAGCATACCAAAGTTTCTATTTAGGAAAATCAAAGAAATATGAAACTTTGAAAGAGGAAATGATTAATAATTATTTTACCTTTGAAGATAAAGAGCCGAAAGATATTTCAATTGGCCATAAAGATTTTTTTTCAAACAAAGATAATGTCGACCTTATTAATGATATTGAAAAAAAATTCCAAGGTGAGATATTCTCTGGTAATGAAATTTTAAAAAAATACGGTGATATTTCAAGAAAGATTGAAATTCTATGTTTAAATGGATGTATAAAGAAATATAAAGAAAAAGAAAAAAGCAAAAGAAGCCTTGCAAGATGCCAATCAGTAATCCGAAACTATTTTAGATTTCTCTCTGAGAGAAATAATTGGAAAAATCACTCATTTAATAAAATATCAACTACTAAATATGATAAGAGAATCTCTAACAAGACTTTTAAAGAAGAAGATTTAATTAATTTTCTTAAATTTATTGATCCTGATCAATCCAAAGGCGGTAGAGATTGGAATTCCTGGCAACATAGAAGGGATATAGCGGTAATATACTTTATTTATTCAACAGGTTTAAGGGTATCAGAGGTTTTACAATTTAAATTTTCTGATACACCATTTAATGATCAGATAAAAGTTATTGGTAAAGGAAAAAAAGAGCGCTACATACCAATTCTTCCAATCATTAAAGAAAAAGTATCCAAATATATTGAAGCTCTAAGAGCTTCAACAAATATCGAGATTGTTAATAATGATCCTTTATTTATGAAAATTACTTCACAAGATAAATCAGGGCTAACAGCGAGAGATATTCAACGAAGCATGAAAAAATTGATAAAGATTTATCCAGGTAAAATTCCTTCTGAAGCTACACCACATTCATTAAGACATAGTTTTGCATCACATTTACTACAAAATGGAATTAACATCAGAAAAATACAAAAATTACTTGGGCATGAATCAATTGATACAACTCAAATATATACAAAATTAGATGATGACTATCTCAAACAGGAATATGATAAAATTCAAAATTAAACTTGTTACATATGCAATGCTCTACCATCTACAGATAATGCCGCCTCTTTTATGGCTTCTGAAAGAGTAGGATGGGCATGACATATTCTGGCAAGGTCCTCTGATGTGGCCTCAAATTCCATAGCTACTGCAGCTTCACCAATCATATTACCTGCTTGGTCGCCAATTATGTGAACACCTAAAATTTGATCAGTGTCTGTCGATGATAAAATTTTAACAAATCCTTCGGTTGTATTATTAACTTTTGCTCTTCCATTGGCCATAAAAGGAAATTTTCCAATAGAATAGTCGATCGATTTCTCTTTGAGCTGTTCCTCAGTCATACCAACTGATGCAACCTCTGGATTAGTATAAATCACACTTGGAATTATATCATAATTAACATGACCTGGCTTACCTGCGATAAGCTCAGCCACAGCAATTCCTTCCTCTTCGGCTTTATGAGCAAGCATCGGTCCTTCTACAACATCACCAATGGCCCAAATACTGTCTAAATTTGTTCTTAAATGAGAGTCAGTTTTGATAAATCCATTTTCAGTTTTTTCAATATCAATTCCATCACTAAATAAATTTTCTATATATGGCTTCCTACCGGTAGAAACCAAAACATAATCAGCCTCAATATTTTCTTCCTCATTATTTTCTCTATTTTTTACTGCAATAGAGACATTTGAACCAGTTTCAGTCACAGATACTACTTGTGAATTTAAAGAAAAACTTAATCCTTGCTTGGCTAATATTTTTTGTAGAGCTGCTGAAACTTCATTATCCATTCCAGGAGTAATTCTATCTAAATATTCTATAACTGTAACTTCAGATCCTAATCTTGACCAAACAGAGCCTAATTCAAGACCGATATACCCACCTCCAACAACAACTAACTTATTAGGTACTTCACTTAATGAAAGCGCTTCAGTAGATGAAATAATTTTATTACCAGTAATTTCTACACCAGGTATTGATGTTGGAATTGATCCAGTAGCAATAACAATATTTTTAGCTTCAATCTCTTTATTATCGCCATCATTCAAATTGATTGAGATTTTATTATTTTCGATAATCTGCGCCTCGCCATAAATATTTTCAATCTTATTTTTTTTAAAGAGAAAATCTATTCCTTTAACATTTCCTTGAACTCCTTCTTCTTTATAAGTCATCATTGAACTTAAGTTTAAAGAAATATTATCAGCTTCAATCCCCATAGCGGAAAATTTACTCTTTTCTATAAATAACTCAGATGCATGAAGTAAAGCTTTAGATGGAATACAACCAACATTTAGGCAGGTTCCTCCGTGGCTTCCTCTTTTATCAATACATATTACACTTAAACCAAGTTGTGCAGCCCTTATAGCGCAAACATAACCACCTGGTCCTGAGCCAATAACTGCAATATCATAACTATCTGTCATATTATTTTCCTAATACACTTAATAAAGTTTTACCTAATCCTGCTGGCGAATTTGAAATTATAACTCCTGCATCTTTCAGGGCTTCAATCTTATCATCAGCTCCCCCTTTACCGCCAGAAATAATTGCACCAGCATGACCCATTCTTCTTCCGGGTGGTGCAGTTAAGCCTGCTATAAAGCCTACAATAGGTTTCTTTATTTTTGAATTTTTTAAAAACTCAGCAGCTTCTTCCTCAGCAGTACCTCCTATTTCACCAATCATAATAATTGACTCTGTTTCATCATCTGAAAGAAATAAGTCTAAACAATCAATAAAATTGGTGCCATTAACAGGATCCCCACCAATACCAATACAAGTTGATTGACCTAAACCACATGCAGTGGTTTGACCAACAGCTTCATAAGTTAATGTACCTGAGCGAGAGACAATACCAACTGTGCCTTTTTGATGGATATGACCCGGCATAATACCAATCTTACACTGATCAGGTGTAATAATACCTGGGCAATTAGGCCCAATAAGCCTTGATTTTGAATCAGATAAAGCTTTTTTTACTTTAACCATATCAGAAACAGGAATTCCTTCAGTAATACTTACGACAAGATCTATTTCCGCATCAACAGCCTCGAGAATAGCAGCGCCCGCAAAAGGGGGAGGAACATAAATAACTGATGCATTTGCTCCGGTTTCTGAAACTGCGTCTTTAACATTATCAAATACTGGTAAATCAAGGTGTTTACTTCCTCCAGCCCCAGGTTTAACACCGCCTACCATTTTAGTTCCATATTCGATGGCCTGCTGTGAATGAAAAGTTCCCTGAGAACCTGTTATACCCTGACAAATAACTTTGGTATTTTTATCTATTAAAACTGACATATTATTTTCCTATATAGCTTCTGTTATCTTTTTCGACGCATCATCAAGATCTGAAGCACTAATAATTGATAAATCAGACTCTTCAATAATCTTTTTTCCAAGCTCTACATTTGTTCCCTCAAGCCTAACTACTAGTGGTACAGAAATATTAATTTCGTTAGCTGCGCTAATAATACCTTCAGCAACAACATCACATCTCATGATACCTCCAAAAATATTAACTAAAATTCCTTCAACATTCTTATCCGATAGGATAATTTTAAAAGCTTCGGTTACTAATTCTTTTGTCGCGGCACCTCCTACATCTAAAAAGTTTGCAGGTTCCGCTCCATAAAGTTTAATGATATCCATTGTTGCCATGGCTAAACCTGCGCCATTAACAAGACACCCTATATTGCCATCAAGTTTAATATAACTAAGACCAAATTCTGATGCTTTTAATTCAGCCTCGTCTTCTTCCGAAGGATCAATCAATTCTTGGTATTCAGGATGTCTAAACAATGCATTAGAGTCAAAATTAACCTTTGCGTCTAAACAAATTATTTTATTCTCTCCTGTAATAACTAAAGGATTTATTTCAAGAAGACTCATATCGCTATCAACAAAAGCTTTATAAAGGCTTCTAAATAAATCTGATCCTTGTGCTTTTAAATCACCATCTAAATTCAAAGCTGAAGATAAATTTTCTATATCATCATCAGTAACACCGGCATCTGGATCAATAGAAACTGTAGTTATTTTCTCAGGGGTTTCTTCTGCAACCTCTTCTATATTAACTCCCCCCTCAGTTGATACAATGAAACTAACTTGAGATGACTGCCTGTCTACCAAAAGAGATAAATACAATTCCTCTGAAATATTTGATCCTTCTTCTATATAAACTCTTCTAACTTTTTTACCTTCGGGTCCAGTTTGATGAGTAATCAACTGCATCCCCATTATTTCATTAACTAGGGTTTCAACCTCTTCTAAGGATTTCGCAATTTTAACTCCTCCTCCTTTACCTCTTCCACCAGCATGAATTTGTGCTTTCACAACCCAAAGATCATCAGATACATTTTTGGCTGCTTCCAAAATATTATCTTTAGAGAGGAGAATCTCACCTTTAGGTACTGGGACATTAAAATTTTTTAAAATTGCTTTTGCTTGATACTCATGAATATTCATTTCTCAACCTATTAAAATTTATTTATTTTTTGGAATTCTTTTTTTTACTTATTAATCTCTTATCAATCTTTGAACATGCTCTCATCAATGATTTAACAGAAGCAATAGAATCTTTAAACATTTTAGTTTCTCTAGAGTTAAGAGAGATTTCTAATATTTTTTCTACACCTTTTTTTCCAATTACAACAGGTACACCAACATACATATCTTTAATTTTATATTCACCTGATAAATGAGCTGCACATGGTAGAACTCTCTTTTTATCTTTTAAATATGAGTCCACCATTTCAATGGCAGATGCTGCAGGGGCATAGAAAGCAGAACCTGTCTTTAAAAGACCAACTATCTCTGCTCCACCATCTCTTGTCCTTTGAATAATCTCTTTTAGTCTTTCTTGGGTTGTCCATCCCATTTTGACTAAATCAGGTAATGGAATTCCTGAAACAGTTGAATATCGCTCTAAAGGAACCATAGAATCTCCATGCCCGCCAAGAACAAACGCTGTAACATCTTCAACAGACACATTAAATTCTTGTGATAAGAAATATCTAAATCTAGCGCTGTCTAAAACACCAGCCATTCCAACTATCATGTTAGGTTTAACTCCAGAAAACTTTTGAAGCGCCCATACCATAGCGTCTAGAGGATTCGTTATGCAAATAACAAATGCTTTCGGGCAATATTTTTTTATACCCGCACCAACATCTGACATAACTTTTAAATTAATGGATAATAAATCATCTCGACTCATACCAGGTTTTCTTGGAACTCCTGCAGTAACAATAACTACATCAGAGTCTTTTATTGCTGAGTAATTATTGGATCCTTTTAAATCAACATTGTATGAACTTACTGGTGCTGCTTCAGCTAAATCGAGTGCCTTGCCTTGAGGAATACCTTTTACAATATCAAATATTACTACATCTCCAAGCTCCTTTAAGCCAGCAAGATGTGCCAATGTGCCTCCTATTTGGCCTCCGCCAATTAGAGCAATTTTATTTCTCTTCATGCTTTCCTCTTAAAAATTCATATATTGTATAAACTATTCTTTTAATAAAAGATCAATCAATTCTTATAGGATTCTACATATTCTTTTGAACGCATTTCATGTAACCTGGAGACACATCTTTTATAATCAAATTCTAAATCACCTTTTTGATAAATATCTTCTGGTTCTCCTGCTGCAGATATTACAGTTATTTTTGAATTATCATATAACGCGTCTATGAGCATGATAAATCTTTTTACTTCATTCTTCTTTTCTGGTGATAATTTTGGAATATTTTCAATAAATATAATATCAAATGATTTAGCGATATTTATATAGTCCTCCGAACCATAAGCTTTACCACATAAGTCATCAAAGTTAAATCTCGCGCAACCTTTTGCATGTTTACTTACAGTAATTTCTCTACCTTTTACTATGATAGATTTTTTTTCTAGATTTGCACCTCTAGTAAGATCAAAAAATATTTTTTCAATTTCTTTTTCTGTTTTATCATTAAGACTTGAGAAGTAATTATTAATATTTTTTAATCTTTTTTTTCGGTAATCTTTTTTCGTTGATAGCTCAATATTTATGCAATCTTTTTCTATTAGTTTTATAAAAGGTATAAATCTATCTCTTTGAAGCCCGTCCTTATAAAGGTTATTTGGCATGATATTTGAAGTTGAAAAAATAAAGACATTAGAGTTGAACAACAAATTGAATAATCTTGCTAAGATAGAGGCATCAGCAATGTCATTTACTTGAAACTCATCAAAAAATAAATAATCAATTTCTTTTGAAATTATTTCCGCAACTTTTATTAGTGGCTTATCTGTTTTGTTATTCCTAATTAAATGAAGGCTATCATGAATATCTATCATGAATTCTTGAAAATGAATTCTTTTTTTTCTATTTGTTTTTAATGAATCGTAACAGATGTCCATTATCATTGTCTTACCTGATCCAGCATTTCCCCAGAGGTAAATACCTTTTGAAACTCTTTCTTTAAATATTAATTTTTTTATCTTGGTTAAAAGATTTGTCTCTGAATGAAATAATTTACTTAATAATTGGACTGTTACATTTTGATTTTCATCAAATTGAATAATATCTTTATCCAATAAGTCTTTATATGAAGTTAAGATATTTGGCATTATACCTCCAAAAAGAAATATAATATCAATTATTTTCTTGTGGCTAGTTCTTTTTTTATACCTGCTATGGCTTTTGCTGGAGACAAACCCTTGGGGCAAGCTTTAGAACAATTCATAATTGTTCTACAGCTATATACTTTAAATTCATCATCAAGTTGATCCAATCTTTCTTCTTTTTCTTCATCACGACTATCAACAATCCATCTGTAAGCTTGTAGTAAGGCTGCGGGACCTAAATATTTATCTGAATTCCACCAGTAACTTGGACAAGATGTAGAACAACAGGCACACATTATGCATTCATATAAACCATCAATTTTCTCTCTATCTTCTTTTGATTGAGGAAATTCAGTATCAGATGATTTTTCTTTTGTCTTCAGCCAAGGTTTTATTTTTTTATGTTGTGCATAAAAATTTGTCAAATCAGGTACTAAATCTTTAACAACTGGTTGATGAGGTAGAGGATTAATTCCAACTCTTTTTTTTGTATCTTCAATAGCCATCGTACATGCAAGTGTATTTACACCATCAATATTCATTGCACATGATCCACATATTCCCTCTCGACAAGACCTTCTAAATGTCAGGGATGAGTCAATTTCATCTTTAATCTTTATCAAAGCATCTAGAACCATTGGTCCACACTCATCAATGTCAATATCATAGGTGTCATACCTAGGGTTTTCAGTATTTTCTGGGTCCCACCTATAAACTTTGAAAGTTTTTTTATTTTTTACATCAGATTTTAAAGGATGGTGCTTTCCTTCCTTAATTCTAGAATTCTTAGGTAAAACTAGCTCTGCCATATCAATAAACTCTTTCTTTTGGTGGAATGTAAGCTACATCATTGGTTAGAGTTCTTTCATGAACTCTTCTATAATCAATTTTAATTTTTCCATCTTCACTTAACCAAGCAAGAGTGTGCTTCATCCAATTTTCATCATCTCGATCAGGAAAATCTTCTCTAGCATGGCTACCTCTACTTTCTTGCCTTTCAGCTGCACCAGCCATTGTTACCATGGCTTGTCCGATCATATTATCAAATTCAAGAGCTTCAATTAGATCTGTATTCCATATTAATGATCTGTCCTTTATACCTATATCCGATAAACTATCATAGACTCCTGTAATTAATCCTCTTCCTTCCTGAAGAACCTCATCAGTTCTAAAAACAGCGCAATTGTTTTGCATAGTTCTTTGCATATTTGAACGCAATTCTGATGTAGGTTTTGGACCTTTAGATAATCTAAATTTTTCTAGCCGCTCTATGGAGTTTAAGCCTGCATTTTTAGGAAGTTCCTCAGGAATTAATCCAGGCGAAACAATTTCTGAACATCTCAATGAAGAAGATCTTCCAAATACAACAAGATCAATTAATGAATTTGATCCTAATCGATTAGCGCCATGAACAGATGCACAAGCGGCCTCCCCGATTGCCATCAAACCGGGCACGGTATTATCCTCATCGTCTTCAGTTGGATTTAGAACTTCACCCATGTAGTTGGTTGGTATTCCACCCATATTATAATGAACTGTGGGTAGAACAGGGATTGGTTCCTTTGTTACATCAACTCCGGAGAAAATTTTGGCTGACTCTGATATACCGGGTAATCTCTCTGCAAGTATATCAGCATCAATATGGTCTAAATGAAGAAATATATGGTCCTTTTCTGCACCTACACCTCGTCCTTCACGTATTTCTATTGTCATCGCCCTCGATACAACATCTCTAGAGGCTAAATCTTTTGCTTTTGGGGCATACCTCTCCATAAAACGTTCACCTTCTGAATTTACAAGATAACCTCCTTCTCCACGACAACCTTCAGTAATTAAACAGCCTGCGCCATAAATGCCTGTTGGATGGAATTGAACAAACTCCATATCTTGAAGAGGTAATCCTGCTCGTAAGACCATTGCTGAACCATCGCCTGTGCATGTATGGGCTGATGTCGCAGAAAAATATGCACGGCCATAGCCTCCTGTCGCTAGTATAGTTTGTGAAGAATGAAATCTATGTAATTCTCCTGTTTCCATACATAATGCAACAATACCAACACATCTTCCAGATTCAGACATTATTAAATCAATAGCAAAATATTCTATAAAAAAATCGGCAGATTCACTTATTGATTTACCATATAAGGTATGAAGAATAGCATGACCCGTTCTGTCTGCAGCAGCACAAGTTCTTTGAGCAGGCGGACCTTCTCCATTTTGCGTTGTCATACCCCCAAAAGGTCTCTGGTAAATTTTTCCTTCTTCTGTTCTGGAAAAAGGAACACCAAAGTGTTCAAGTTCATAAACTGCTTCGGGTGAATTTTTACATAAATACTCAATAGCATCTTGATCGCCTAACCAGTCAGCACCTTTAACTGTATCAAACATATGCCAACGCCAATTATCTTCTCCCATATTACCTAAAGCAGCTGAAATACCTCCTTGAGCAGCTACAGTGTGACTTCTGGTAGGAAATACTTTTGAAATACATGCTGTCTTGAGGCCTGCTTGGGCACAACCTAGTGTAGCTCTAAGACCTGCTCCTCCAGCACCAACTACAACCACATCGTACTTGTGATCTATAAATTCATATTTTGACATCAGTATACTTTCTAGTACTTATCTTATTGTTCGATAATATAATCAATTTTAATATAGAACATATAACTTTTCATTTATTATTTTCAAGAATAAAAACTATAAAAACTATTTATTATATTAATAATGTTAATTTACGAATAAACCCAAAATTATTAAGGCTATTGATGAGGCTACTGCAACAAAATAAACATATATATTGTTGAGGAAAGATAGATACTTTTTCGCTAACACATGATCAATATAGTCGTCAAGAACATGCCCCATACCTATTTTCATATGATATGATAGCGAAAGTATATAGATAACCATGGGTATCCATATATATTCTCGTGACATTAACTCTCTTATTTCTAAGTAGTCACTATCAAAATAACTAAGGAAGAAATAGAAAGCCGGTACACCAACCATTAGATTGATTATGGCTGTTAATCTTTGTAAAATAAAATGATTAGTTCCTTTTGACTTAGTGTTCATAGCTTAACTTAGGTAATAAAAAAGAGTAAAACTGTTGATAAAAATGATAGTATTAAGGTAAGTGAGGACAAAATATCAACACTTTTTAAACTAAAACCTAATCCTAAATCCCATATAAAATGTCTAATTCCTCCAAACATGTGATGAAAAAATGCCCATGTAAAAAAGAAGAAAATGATTTGAACAATAAAACTTTGCATTATATCTCTGAAAATTAGATAAATATTTTGACCCAACAAAATTGACATAAACCAAAAAAAAAGAAAGCTAACTCCTGCATAAAGGGCCAAACCAGTTAACCTGTGTACAACAGACATAATCATTGAAATAGTTGGTCTGTATATTTGTAAATGAGGCGACAAAGGTCTATTTTTAGTGCTTTCCTCAATATCAGTCATAAAACAAAATTCCTTTTTAAAATTGCTATAGTAACGTTAGTGTATACAGAATTTTAACAAGTTAATAAAGTAACTAATGAATTATATAGCAGGTATTGACGGAGCTAAATGTGGTTGGGTTTGCATAAGCGCACACATAAATAATTTAAAAAACCCTAAATTTTTTTTTGCTAAGACATTAACCCAATTAATTAATGATAAAATAGATTTAGTTCTGATTGATATGCCTGTTGGCCTCGATATGTTCAATAAAAAAGGAGGCAGAAAAGTTGACCAATTAGCAAGAAAGAAATTAATAAGAAGAAAATCTAGTATTTTTAATGCACCATCAAGGTTAACTCTAAAAGCCAATAGCTATGATGAAGCAAATAAGTTAAATAAAAAATATGGACTTGGTTTATCAAAGCAAAGCTGGAATTTAGTTCCCAAAATAAAGGAATTAGATTTAATATTAAAATCAAAAAAGAAAACAAAAATATATGAGTCCCACCCTGAATTAATTTTCCAAGAAATGAATAATGGCTTTTTAGAATTCAAAAAAAAAGAAAAAAGAGGAATTGATGAAAGGTATAAAATATTAATTAATAATGGTTTTGAATCAAATTTTATTAAAGAGTTTCTTCAAGAAAAAAAAAGAAATTATAATTCAGATGATTTCTTGGATGCATGTGCATTATTTTGGTCTGCAAAAAGAACTTTAAAAGGTAAAAACTTAAATATCCCTTTAGAGCCAACAATAGACTCTCAGGGAATATTAATGCAAATGAAAATCTAATTTAGATATTCTGATAACAATACCTCAGCAATTTGAATTGAGTTTAAGGCTGCGCCTTTTCTCAAATTATCAGAAACAACCCATAGATTTAAACCATTTTCTATTGAATTGTCGTTTCTAATTCTTGAAATATAGGTATGATCATTACCCGCACAATCAATTGGTGTTGTAAAGGTTTCAGGATTATCTAAATCCACTAGACAACCTGGCGCTTCTGATAAAACATTAGAAGCTTCCTCTGCGGATATATAATTCTCAAATTCTACATTCACTGACTCCGCATGCCCAATAAAAGTCGGCACTCTTACACATGTAGCAGAAACCTCAATATCTTTACTTAATATTTTCTTTGTTTCATTGATCATCTTTTCTTCCTCTTCCGTATATCCTGAAGAAACAAAAGGGCCAATTTGTGGTATCACATTAAAAGAAATTTGTGTCTGGAATATCTCTGGCTCTATTGAATTATTTGAATAAATTCCCTTAGTTTGCTCAAATAATTCATCCATTGCTGCTTTCCCAGCACCTGAAGTGGATTGATAGGAAGAAACAATCACTCTTTTTATCTTTCCTAAATCATGAAGAGGTTTCAACGCCACAACCATTTGTATAGTAGAACAATTAGGATTTGCTATTATTTTTGTCTTCTCATAATTATCGAGATCTTCTTTATTAACCTCTGGAACAATCAGTGGTATATCAGGGTCCATTCGAAATCTCGAGGAGTTATCAATAACTATACAATTTTTTTCAGCAGCTTTTGGTGCAAATTCTCCTGAAATTTTACCTCCTGCAGAGAATAAGGCAATATCTGCTTTTGAAAAATCAAACTCACTAAGATCTTCTACTGTTAACTCTTTATTGCCAAACTGAACAGCATTTCCTTTACTACGACTTGAAGCTAAAGCAAAAACTTCATCAACAGGAAATTTTCTTTCATCAAGAATGTCGAGCATTTCTCTTCCGACATTTCCAGTAGCCCCAACTATTGCAACCCTTAAACCCATTTCTTATTCCTTATTAAGTAATTCAAGATTTTCAATTACTTTATTACCCATTTCGCTAGTTGAAATAAAGTCTCCATCATCAGCGATATCTTTTGTTCTTGATCCATCATCTAAAACTTTTGATATAGAATCCTCAAGTAATTTTGAATCTTCATTTCTGCCAAAACTATACTTTAACGCCATTGCGAAGGATAAAATAGATGCTAAAGGATTTGCAATTCCTTGACCGGAGATATCTGGCGCAGAACCATGAACAGGCTCATATAGGGCTGATTCAAATAATCCATTAACAGCTTTACCAAGTGAAGCAGACGGAAGCATACCAAGAGAGCCAGTTAACATTGCAGCAACATCAGATAACATGTCACCAAAAAGATTATCTGTAACAATCACATCAAACTGTTTTGGCCACCTTACTAATTGCATTCCACAATTATCTGCAAGCATATGATCTAATTCAACATCATTATATTTTTCTTGATGAATTTTTTTTACTTCTTCGTACCAAAGCAATCCTGATTCCATGACATTTCTTTTTTCAGACGAAGTGACTTTATTTTTTCTCTTTCTAGCCAACTCAAATGCTACTTCAGCAATCCTTTGAATTTCCCAAGTTTCATATACCTGAGTATTAGTACCTCTTCTATTTCCGTTCTCTAATTCCTCTATACCACGAGGTTCTCCAAAATAAACACCTCCTGTAAGTTCTCTAACAATTAGAATATCGAGATCCTCAACAATTTCTTTTTTTAATGATGAAGAATCTGAAAGTGAAGAAAAGCATATTGCTGGTCTTAAATTAGCAAAAAGATCGAGCTCCTTTCTTAATTGCAATAAACCAGCTTCAGGTCTATGTTCATAAGCAACATCATCCCATTTTGGTCCACCGACTGCACCAAATAAAACAGCATCAGATTTTTGAGCAAGTTGCATTGTAGCATCACTAATTGCTACACCATCAGCATCATATGACGCTCCGCCAACAAGGCCATATTCGATTTCAGCATTAAAGTCTTTGTTAGAATTAAACCAATCAATGATCTTTTCAACCTCAATCATTACCTCTTGGCCAATACCATCACCAGGCAAAATTAGAATTTTATTAGTCATTAGTGATTTCCTTTATAAAGTATACCAAGGTAAATTATTATCAGCATCCTTTTCGTAGCTATCAATTAAATTTATATCTTTAAGAGTCAAACCGATATCATCAAGACCTTCCATCAAAAAATTTTTATTTGATGGATCTATTTCAAAACTAAATTCTTTGTTATCACAATTTATTATTTGATCGCTTAGTGAGACCTGCAATTCATTTCCCTTTAAAGCAGATTCACTTATCTCCTTGATTAACTTTTCTGAAAGTTGAATAGGTAAAATGCCATTTTTGAAGCAATTATTATAGAAAATATCAGCAAAAGAAGGTGCAATAATTACTCTAATACCAAAATCAAGTAGGGCCCATGGAGCATGTTCACGGCTGGAACCGCATCCAAAGTTATTTCCTGCAAGAATAATCTTTGAGTCTCTATAAATATCCTTATTCAATATAAAACCCTCAATTTCATTACCTTCAAAATCATATCGCATTTCATGGAATAAGCTTTTACCAAGACCAGTTCTTTTAATTGTTTTTAAAAATTGTTTGGGGATAATCATATCTGTATCAATATTAATCATCATTGAAAATTGATTACCATCAGAAGAAAGCATTGGTGCAGCGATACCTTTTATTTTACTAAACTTTTCCATATTAACTAAAATCCCTA
This sequence comes from uncultured PS1 clade bacterium, assembly GCA_902533755.1. Lineage (GTDB taxonomy): Bacteria > Pseudomonadota > Alphaproteobacteria > MED-G09 > MED-G09 > AG-430-B22. Next base: position 31,685 of record CACANC010000003.1, on the reverse strand, counting down.
ACATCGGCCAAACATCCTGCTATTGCTGCTGCTGCTGCCATTTTTGGGCTCACAAGATGTGTTCTTCCCCCTCTACCTTGTCTTCCTTCAAAATTTCTATTTGAAGTTGAGGCACATCTCTCATTCGGAAGAAGTTTGTCGGCATTCATGGCCAAACACATAGAACAACCTGGTTCCCTCCATTCAAAGCCTGCCTCTATAAATATTTTATCCAGACCCTCATTTTCTGCTTGGGCCTTTACAAGTCCTGATCCAGGCACAACAATTGCGTTAACATGATCAGAAACCTTGTTTTGACTTACTATTGATGCCGCTGCTCTTAGATCTTCAATTCTTCCATTTGTACATGATCCAATAAAAACCTTATCAATTTTTGTACCTTTAATCGGCTCACCTGCTTCCAAACCCATATAATCTAGCGATCGCCTTATTGCATTCTTCTTTGCTTCATCTTCTATATCCTCGGGTTTTGGTATATTTCCATCAATATCAATGACATCCTCTGGGCTAGTTCCCCAGGTTACTAAGGGCGAAAGGTTATCAATATCAATTTTTATTGAATTATCATAATGTGCCCCAGGATCACTTGGTAAAGTTTTCCAATAACTGACTGCTTTATCCCAAATATCACCTTTTGGAGCTAACGGTCGATCCTTTAAATAGTCAAAAGTTTTTTGATCAGGAGCAATTAACCCTGCTCTAGCACCAGCTTCTATTGTAAGATTACATAATGTCATTCTACCTTCCATACTAAGGCTTTCAACTGCATTACCCATGTACTCAATAACATAGCCAGTACCACCCGCAGTTCCAATCGCTCCAATTACTGATAGCGCAAGATCTTTTGCGGATATAGAGTCGGTTAGTGCCCCAACTATCTCAACTTTAAAATTTTTTGCTTTTTTTTGTATTAGTGTCTGAGAAGCTAAAACATGCTCTACCTCAGATGTTCCAATACCATGTGCTAATGCTCCAAATGCTCCATGAGTTGAAGTATGACTATCCCCACAAACAATTGTGGAGCCTGGAAGAGTAAAGCCCTGTTCAGGACCTATAATGTGAACAATGCCCTGTCTAATATCACTCATATCAATAAAGTTAATACCAAATTCAGCACAATTATTTTTAAGTGCCTCAATTTGGATTTTTGATTCTTCATCCTCTATTTCTACAGATCTATCTGTTGTGGGAACATTATGATCGGCGACAGCTAGAGTTTTATCAGGATGTCGAACATTTCTACCCGCCATTCTTAAACCCTCAAAAGCTTGCGGACTTGTTACTTCATGAATTAAATGTCGATCAATATATAATAATGAATAATTATCCTTATCAGCAACTAAATGCGCATCCCAGATTTTATCGTAAATTGTTTTTGCTTCTGTCATTGAGACTCCAACAAAAAGCGAATTATTTTTATTTAGCGCTTTCTTCCTCTGACATTTCAGCTTCTGAAGTTTGATCTTCTGAATCAATATCCTCTAATTTTTTTGATTGAAGATCTTGTCTTTCAGCAATTCTAGCTGATTTACCCCTTCTTGTTCTTAGGTAATAAAGTTTTGATCGTCTAACTTTACCTTTTTTAATAAGTTTAATTGAATCTACTAGTGGACTATATAAAGTGAAAACTCTCTCTACACCTTCACCGTATGAGATTTTTCTTACGGTAAAATTCTGGTTAATTCCTTCACCAGATCTAGAAATACAAACGCCTTCAAAAATCTGAATTCTTTCTCTTTCTCCTTCCTTTACAACCACGCTTACAGCAATAGTATCACCTGGTCTAAAATCCGGATATTCCTTACCTTCAGACAATTCATTTAGATATTGTTTTTCTATATTTTCAATTGCATCCATTTTATTCAACATTAACATTAATAATTAAAACAGGAAGTTCAAATAACACATAAATTGTTAATAAGTCACCCTAATTTTTAAATTATTTCTTACTCTTTTCGTGTTTTAGCATATCAGGTCTATTTTTTTTTGTTATTTCAATAGATTTTTCTTTACGCCATTTTTCTATTTCTTCATGATTGCCAGATAGTAATACATCTGGAACCTTAATATTTTTATATTCTTGTGGTTTAGTGTATTGAGGATATTCAAGTAAATCGTTGGAAAAGGACTCATCTTCAATAGATGCTTCATTTCCAAGAACACCTGGTAGTAATCTTAAAATTGAATCCAAAAAAGTAAAGGAAGCGACTTCACCACCGCTTAAAATATAATCTCCCATTGATATTTCCTCTATTTCATAAATATCAAGGACCCTTTGGTCAATTCCTTCAAAATGACCACATAATATAGATACCCCAGAACTTTGGGAAAAATTTTTAGCATCAATTTGTTTAAAGGGCCTTCCCTTAGGCGATAAATAAACTAATGATTGTCGAGCATGGTTTTTAATAAGTGTTTCTTCAATAGCATTACCTAGAATATCTGGCTTTATTATCATTCCAGCACCGCCACCAAAAGGTTTATCATCTACAGTTTTGTGCTTTCCATCTCCAAAATCGCGCAAATTATATATATTCAGTTCCCAAATTTTTTTTTCAAGAGCTTTACCAAGCAAACTATAGCTCAAATAACCAGGATATATCTCTGGATATAAAGTTAAAATATTTGCTTTCCAAGTCATTATTTTTAAACTCTTATTTTATTTTTTTATAAACAATGAAAGATTATTTCCTATGCAATCACTTGTCACGAGTTTTGAAAAAATAAAAAAATAGATTTTATTATCTAGTTTATTTTTTTTCTTCTTCTGCTGGAGCCTCTTCTTTAGCTTCTTCTGCTGGAGCCTCTTCTGCTGGGGCCTCTTCTTTAGCTTCTTCTGGTTCTTTTTTCGGAATTGCTTTTTGAGGATTATTTCTTGGCTCTCTTTTCAGAATTCCTTCAGCATCTAAAAATCTTGCAACTCTATCAGTTGGTTTTGCACCTTTTGATAACCACTCTTTAATTCTATCGATATCAAGTTTGATTCTATCTTCATGATCTTTTGGTAGAAGAGGATTATAAGATCCAACCCTTTCTATATATTTTCCATCTCTTGGTGCTCTTATATCTGCAACCACTATTCTATAATAAGGTCTCTTTTTAGAACCCCCTCTTGCAAGTCTAATTTTTACAGCCATTTTATTCCTTTCAAAAACTTAATTCAGCAACAAAAACACCCGTGGACGAACCCTCGTTGACGGATGGCGATTCATTGTGAACCGTTATTTCAACTTTTTAATTAAAAGTGGAGTTATATAGAACTTATAAGCAATATAAGTCAAGTTAATCAATTAAGTAGTAAAAACTCAAATTCAGCTCTATAAGATAGGTATGAATGATGAAAACACAAACTTATATGAATTTCAAAAGATGAATGGAGCTGGTAATACATTTTTATCACATGATTCAAGAAATCATAAATTAAATATAAATAATGATCTTATTCTCAAGCTACAATCTGCTGTGATCAATTATAAGTTTGATCAATTTATTAATATTGAAAATGCAACAAGAAATGGTGACTGTCATATTAAATTCTGGAATGCTGATGGAACTGAGTCAGGCATGTGTGGAAATGCTTTAAGATGTGTTGGCGATATAATATTAAGTGAAACAAAAAAAAATAATGTAATAATTGAAACGGTTGATAAGGATATAGAATGTTGGCGAAATGGAGATGAAATTTCAGTCAATATAGGTGAACCATCATTTCACTGGTCAGAAATTCCATTGTCTAATCCAATTGAAAATACATTATCAATTACTTTAGAGCCATCTTCATTTGAATTACCAAATTTTAGTGCTGTCAATGTTGGTAATCCTCATGCCATATTTTTCTTTAATAAAGATAAGCCCGAAATTGAAAAAATCGGCCACTTTATTGAGCATCACGAAATGTTTGCTGAAAAAGTAAATGTTTCTTTTGCAGAGACAATTAATGATGATCATATTTTTATAGATGTTTGGGAACGAGGAACAGGAATAACTAAAGCATGTGGTTCAGCTGCTTGTGCAACAACTGCAGTTGCAGCAAGTTTAAATATTACTGGTCGTGATACAAAAATTAGTTTTGCTGGAGGGGATTTAAATATTTCTTGGAAAGACGACAACAATATTGTAATGACTGGACCATATGAAATTGAAGAAAAGTTAGAAATAGATATATCGGATTTTTAAATGGGTAAAGAACCAGAAATATTTACGTTTGGATGCAGACTCAATTCATATGAGTCAGAAATAATTGAACAAAACCTTATTGAAAAAGGTTTAAAGGATATTGCTGTTTATAATAGCTGTGCCGTTACCGAAGAAGCTATCAGACAAGTGAAATACTCTATAAGAAAAAAGAGGCGTGATGAACCCAATACAAAGATAGTAGTTACGGGATGTGCAGCACAGATTGAACCTCAATCTTTTTTAGAGATGGAGGAAGTTGATAAGGTTTTAGGCAACTCAGAAAAAAGAGATATATCTTCTCATTTATTAAGAAATAACAACAACCTTGTTTCTGACATAATGATCAATGAAGATCCTCTTAATTCTCTAAGGAATGGTTATAAAAGTAAAACGCGAGCATTTGTTGAAATTCAGAATGGATGCAACCATAGATGTACTTTTTGTGTAATCCCATTTGGAAGAGGTAATTTAAGATCAAAATCAAAAGAACAAATTATCAAAGAAATAAATAATCTAATTAATGAAGGACATAAAGAAATTATATTAACTGGAGTTGATATAGCTTCTTGGAACATGGAAAATAAAAAAGAAGCTAGTCTTGGAATCTTGATTGAATATATTTTAAGTGAGGCACCAAGGTTAGAAAGATTAAGACTTTCATCGATGGATGTAATAGGTTTTGATGAAAAACTTATTGATTTAATTGCTAATAATAAAAGAATCCTCCCACATATTCACTTGTCACTCCAATCGGGAGATAATTTGATTCTCAAAAGAATGAAAAGACGACATTTAAGAGAGGATGCAATTGATTTATGTGATCAACTAAAGCAAAAAAGACCTGAAATTTCTTTTGGTGCTGATTTAATAGTTGGCTTTCCTACAGAAACAGAAGAAATGTTTCAAAACACATTAGATATTATTGAGGAATGTCAATTAGACTGGATTCATGCTTTTCCATTTTCTCCGAGACCAGGAACACCAGCTGCTAAGATGCCACAGAATGATAATAAACTTATCAAACTAAGGTCAAAAATACTAAGAGATGTCGCTAAGCAAAGAAAGATAAAGCATCTAGAAAATTTAGTTGGTAAGAACATTGAAGTATTTGTTGAAAAAGATAACAAAGGTCACTCTAATCAATTTGCGCCAATTAAATTAATTGAAAAAGAAATTAAAAGCGGTCAAACAATAACTGCATTAATAAAAAGTAGTGATGAAAATTTTGCTCATGGCGTTGCAGTATAATTAAAACTTATTTTCATTATTTATAGGGCCAACAATTCTATAAATAATCTTCCCCTCTTCATTAACAACAAAAGTCTCTGGCACTCCTGTTAAACCCATTTCTATACCCATCATTCCTTCATCATCAATTACTACTAGATCATAGGGGTTACCTTTTTCATTCAAGAATTCAGCGGAGCCTTCTTCAGTATCTTTATAATTCACACCGATAATTATGAAGTCTGACTTCTTGCTTAAGCCCATTAGAATTGGATGTTCGACTTCACAAGGTAAACACCATGAAGCCCAAAAATTAATGATTTTAATTTTATCAATCTTTAAAACATCTTCTAAATCATTCTTTTGAAAATCTTCATAAAATTTTGTCTCTAATCCCATTATCGGAACTTCTTGCCCAATTAGTGGCGAAGGAATAACACGTGTATTTTTTTTGAAAGTACCAAACAAAAATAAAGTAATTACACCAAGCAAAATTATTAGAGGTAAAAAGCGTCTCATTTTTTAACCATTTTTAACAAATTTCTGACCATAATTTGACATCCTAATGAAGAATAGTATATTCCGGATATAATTAGCAAAAGAAAGTAATTTATGAGTTTATATGAATCTTACTTAGAAGAGATAGAAGAAAGAAAAGCTATGGGCTTAAATCCTAAGCCTATAGATGATGAAGCCCTTGCTAATGAAGTGATTTCTCAGATTAGAGATACTGAAAATAAACATAGAGAAGACTCCTTAAATTATTTTATTTACAATATGCTTCCTGGAACTACAGGTGCAGCTACTGCGAAAGCAAAATTTTTAAAAGAAATTGTTAATAAGGAATTTTCTCTCGAAGAAATTTCTTCCGATTTTGCATTTGAATTATTATCTCATATGAAAGGTGGACCTTCTGTTGAGGTTCTATTAGATCTCGCCTTAAGCTCAGAGGAATCAATAGCGTTGAAGGCTGGAGAGATTTTAAAAACTCAAGTTTTTTTATATGAGGCTGATACAGAACGCTTAAAGAAAGCTTTTACTGATGGCAATGAGGTAGCAAAAGAAATACTCCAAAGTTACTCAAAAGCTGAATTCTTCACAAAATTACCTGAGATTGATAAGGAAATTAAAATTGTTACATATATAGCCGCTGAGGGTGATATATCAACAGACCTCCTTTCACCAGGGACTGAAGCACACTCAAGATCGGATAGAGAATTACATGGAAAATGTATGATTTCGGCTGAGGCACAATCTGATATACAAAAAATGCAGAAACAACATCCTGACAAAAGGATAATGTTAATAGCAGAAAAAGGAACCATGGGCGTTGGTTCATCAAGAATGTCAGGGGTTAATAATGTTGCATTGTGGACAGGAAAACCTGGCAGCCCATATGTTCCCTTTGTTAATATTGCACCGATAGTTGCTGGAACAAATGGTATTTCACCAATTTTTCTAACAACGGTTGATGTAACTGGTGGCATCGGTATCGATTTAAAGAATTGGGTAAAAAAACTAGACTCCAATGGAAATCCAACTTTGGATGAAGATGGCAACCCAATTTTAGAACAGGCCTATTCTGTAGAAACGGGTACTGTATTGACAATAAACACAGAGCATAAAAAACTTTTTGATGAAAAAGGAGAAAACGAACTAGCCGATCTTTCATCATCTTTCACACCTCAAAAATTAGAATTCATAAAAACTGGAGGATCATATGCAATTGTTTTTGGTAAAAAACTTCAAGCCTTTGCTTGTGATGTACTTAGTATTGATCTTGAGTCTGCTTATGCACCTTCAGAGATAATTTCTAATGAAGGTCAAGGTCTTACAGCTGTTGAGAAAATCTTTAACAGAAATGCTGTAGGCGTTTCATCAGACTCTGTTTTACATAGCGGCTCTGATGTAAGAGTTAAAGTGAATATTGTAGGATCGCAAGATACAACTGGTTTAATGACTACTCAAGAACTTGAGGCAATGGCAGCAACAGTAATTTCTCCTACTCTTGACGGAGCTTATCAGTCTGGTTGTCATACTGCATCAGTCTGGGACTCTAAAGCACAGGCTAATATTCCAAGACTAATGAATTTTATGAACACATTTGGTCTTATTACAGCAAGAGATCCCAAGGGTGTTTACCATGCGATGACTGATGTTATCCATAAAGTTTTAAACGATATCACTGTTGATGATTGGGCTATAATAATTGGAGGAGATTCTCATACACGTATGTCAAAAGGTGTTGCGTTTGGGGCAGATTCAGGAACCGTAGCATTAGCTTTAGCTACTGGAGAGGTGACAATGCCTATACCGGAATCCGTTAAAGTAACTTTCAAAGGCAGTATGAAAAATCATATGGATTTCAGGGATGTAGTCCATGCTACGCAACAGCAAATGTTAGCACAATGTAATGAGAATGTTTTTCAGGGAAGAATTATTGAAGTACATCTTGGTACTTTACTTGCTGATCAGGCATTTACATTTACCGATTGGACAGCTGAGATGAAGGCTAAAGCCTCAATCTGTATTTCCCAAGATGAAACTCTGATTGAATCCTTGGAGATTGCAAAATCCCGTATCCAAATCATGGTTGATAAAGGAATGGATAATGATGAGAAGACTTTAAATGGTTTAATTGAAATAGCCAATAATAGGATTAAGCAAATCAAATCAGGAGAAAAGCCTGCGCTGGCCCCAGATGAAAATGCAAAATATTTTTCTGAAGTTGTAATCGATCTAGATGAAATAGATGAACCGATGATAGCTGATCCAGATGTGAATAATATTGATGTTTCAAAAAGATATACTCACGATACCATTAGACCTATTTCATATTATGCAGCGGATAAAAAGGTAGACTTAGGATTTGTTGGATCATGCATGGTTCATAAAGGTGATATGAAAATTCTTGCTCGTATGCTGAAAAATATTGAAGCTAATGAAGGAGCTGTAGATTTTAAGGCTCCACTTGTGGTTGCGCCGCCAACATATAATATTGTTGAAGAGTTGAAGGCAGAAGGTGACTGGGATGTTTTACAAAAATATGCTGGTTTTGAATTCAATGATGACTCACCTAAAAGCTCTGCTCGAGTTGAATATGAGAATATTTTATATCTTGAAAGACCTGGGTGTAATCTCTGTATGGGCAACCAAGAAAAAGCTGGGAAAGGAGATACTGTAATGGCTACTTCTACTCGTCTTTTTCAAGGGAGAGTAGTTGGAGATGCAGAAAACAAAAAAGGGGAATCCCTTTTAGCATCAACACCGGTTGTTGTTCTCTCTTCCATTCTTGGAAGAACTCCATCAATAGAAGAATATAAAACTGCTGTTAAGGGCATTGATCTTACCAAGTTTGCTCCGCCTGCTGAAAGCCTAAGGGCTATACAATAGTAAAATCATATATCAATTTTATTTATCTAAAATCTAATAAAAAAAGCGACTCCAGAAGGGCTTAGGAGTCGCTTTAGAGATATGAGCTTCGGAGGGAAACTCTTTTAATTCCTGCAAGTTAGAGGGAATCAAAACTTGTAGGTGTTACTCAAGTGTTAATAATAAACATTACTTTGACAATAAGATGTTGAAATTATGACGAAATTACGATTAGATTCTTATGAAAGTTCAGTAAATGCGGAATACTAAAATTATCACAGGCAATGCTTATCTTGCCGATCAGAAAAAGCATAACTTCTTTTCAAAAGAGGAATTAAATTTGATTCTTTCATTATATGGTAAAGGTGTTTCATCAGGTAAATGGAAAGACTATGCAATTGACGCATCAAAAGATGAAACGATTTTTTCGATTTATCGACATGCTAGTGAAATGCCTCTCTTTAAAATTACAAAAAATCATAAAAGTAAAAGAGTTGATGAAAGGTGGTTGATAAAATCAACATCTGGTCAAATACTAAAAAGAAATAAAAACCTTCATTATTTGTTAAACTATTTTAAAAACAAAAATCTAAATTTAGTTAAATAATAAAGAGAATATCTTAGGAATTTTTTATGGCTGACTATAATGGAACAGACGAAGACGATATAATTGATGTATCAGAATTAGATTCTGATATAGGCAATATATATCCTGGAAAAGGTAATGATACAGTTACCAATGCTACTATTAAGCACACAATTGTTTCTAGTCCCGGAGAAGATAATATCTCTGGTGAAAAATTTGGTTATGCTCTCTGGAATGCAACTCAAAGTGTTACAATCAATTTAAAAGAGGGTTGGTCTGAAGATGGATTTGGCACACGTGATACAGTTTCCGGTATTGAAACAATTCATGGAACACGTTTTGGCGACACTTTTTACGGTACAGAAAATTATGAGAAATTTTTCGCTAATGGTGGCGATAATATTCTTAATATGGGTGGAGGAGATGACAGAGTTTCCTATGCAAGCGGCAATTCAAAAGATTACACTATTACTTTAGTAGGAGATGAAATTCATGTAACTGGTCCTACAACAAAGGATATTATCATTGGTGGCAGGTATGTCGAGTTCATGGCTGATAATAAAATAATTGATACTGATTATCTTAAGCAACCAATAACCGCTACATTTATCAAAACTATTTATAGTTTTGATGATGAGACAACAGTACCAACTTATATTTATTCTGGCGATACAAAAGGTGGTGGGCTTGCGGCATGGTTTCCTCAATCTGCTGCTCTTTTAGATTTAAATAATGATAGTATTGAAGATCTAATAATTCCTATGAATAAAGGATATGCAAGTGGGATAGATACTTCAACACCCTTTATTGCTCTAAGCTCAGGAAATGGAACACTATCTTACGACGAAGATATCAACTTAATTATGCCAACAACTACTGGGGCTAGGCGCATAGAAAAAATTACATTAGCAAACTCAGATTTAACAGCGATTGTTACAGCGGCGCACGACACTGATCTAGAAACAAATAGAAATAATCCAGACAGTATTGTACCTGAAGCAAAACTACTAATTATCCTACCTAAAGGATCATCTATCAAGCAATCAGACATCATGCCAACTCTTCCGGATGCAAATGATGATAGCCCATATGATGTTGATGCTCATTCTATGGCTGTTGGAGATATTAATGGCGATGGTTTAGATGATATTTTTGTAGGACATGGTTGGGATACAAATCAAGGCCAACAAGGCTATGCACTGATTCAACAAACTGACGGAAGTTTTATTGTTGATAAGAGTTCTTTTTATTCAGAAATAGTAAATTACAATAGCGATATGCTCTTAGATGTAGCCCTAGTAGATGTTAATAATGATGGATATGATGATATTATAGGAGGCTACGATGGAGATGTTACCTCCCCTATCTTTCTAAACGATAACGGTACTTTTAATAAAGATAACATTATAACATTACCCAATTCTTATTATGGCGCAGGAAATCAAATGCATATGAAAACTATGCCGGCAGATTTTGATAAAGATGGCGATATAGATTTAGCTATTTTATGGACTACAGCTAATCCAGTTTATGCAGGAAACTACATTCAAATTAATTTAAATGACGGGCAAGGAAGTTATACAGATGTAACTAATCTGATCCCCGAAAATGCCTTCCAAGACGCAAATGGAAGCAAACTAGGATGGGTGGAACCATGGCAATTAATAGATATGAATGATGATAATCATATGGATATTGCAGGATCAAGAGTGGGTAGTGGGTATAATGTAGATGCAATAATTTATTTAAATGATGGTGAAGGTAGATTTGAGATAGCACAAATTGGATCAGAAATTTCTGGTAAAGGTAAACCTTACGGATTTGGAGATTTTGATAATGATAAAAAAATTGAATATGTAACCTTTACTGCAGAATCAAATGCATCATATACAAAACAGAAGATAAATTTTCATCTTTTTGAAATAGATGAACAAATTGGAACAGGACCAAAGTTTTCAATTGATACTGCTGAACAAGGAGTGCCAGGGTTTAATGAAAGATATTATCTTAATGAAAATACATCTGCTAAAGAAGCAGTTGATGCCGGAACTTATACAACAGGTCTTGAGCATTATCTGGCCGAAGGAAAAGATGCAGACCTAAAAAGCTTTGCACCATTTACGAAAGTGCATGGATATTCTGGAAATGACACTATTATACTTCGCGAAGGCGATGAAATCGCTTTTGGTTATGCTGGTAAAGATACTATTGAAGGCGGGGCTGGAAATGATGTTATTGACGGTGGGACTGGTGTTGATACAGCCATCTATAAAGACTCATCTTCTGCTTATACTTTAACGGCCAATGATGATGGAACGGTTAGTGTTGTTCACACCTCCCCTTCCGAAGGTTTTACGGATGAGGGGTCAGATACTTTAACAAGCATCGAGAAAATGCAATTCTCAGATAAAACACTCTCTAAAACATCACTAAAATATGAACTGTCACAATCTATTGATAATAATCAAAATACACTTACTGCTCATAGTGAAAATGCTATCTCAGGAACACTCAATTTTAATGCAGGAGACAATATTGTTATTCTTGATGGTCAGGGGAAAAATTATCGAGGCCTTAGTGGAGATGACACTTATTTTGTTTCACAATTAATTCCAACAAACACAAAACTTTCTATAACCGATACCGATGGTGTTAATATTATCCAGGTACCTACGAATACTTATGTTGATAAATCACTCTTCACCAAAAATGCAGCGCGTTTAACGCTAGAAGATGGAAGAGAAATTACCATTAATAGTGCAGATAAATTTTCTTATAATGTGGGTGGCAATATCACCAATGGGACGAAGGGAACTGATTTAACTTTTGCTGAATTTGCAGAAGTTTTTGGGGTGTATGATATTCTAAATTCTTCAGGCGCTCAAACTGGTTCTATTTCTGATATGTACATTATTTAATGAATAAAGAGGAAGTAAGAACTTATTGCCTTAACTTACCTCTAGTTAAAGAAGATTACCCTTTTGGCCCAGATGTTCAGGTCTTTAAAATAAAAGAGAAGCTCTTTGCCCTCATGACAACACGTCAAGATATAGAAAGAGTAAATCTGAAATGTGATCCCGAAGAAGCTATTATTTTAAGAGAAATATTTGAGGATGTTATCCCAGGCTATCACATGAACAAAATGCATTGGAATACAGTTATTTTGAGCGGTTCTATTCCTGCTGGTGAAATTAAGAGAATGATCGATCGATCTTATTGTCTTGTGGTAAAGAAATTAAAAAAAAGAGATCGTGAAAGTTTAGAAATAAAATATGGTCATAAAAAAGTTTTTAGATCAAATACTTCGCCTTGGGTTTAACTTACTGTGCAGTAAATCCACCATCAACACTCAAAACAGATCCTTGGCATAAACTGGAATCATCTGAAGCAAAAAAGAAGATTGCACCTGCAACTTCTTCTGCTGTTCCCATTCTTCCAATCGGCATTGTATTCCTCAGCATTTCCTGTGCCTCAGCTTTATCAGGCATAAGATCTGTCCATCTTTCCATCATACCTGTTTGGATAACACCCGGACAAACACAGTTAATTCTAACACCAGTCGAAGCTAACTCAATCGCCATATCGAGAGTAAATACTACTAATCCGCCTTTGGCACTTCCGTAAGCAGTTGAAAGAGGAAAGCCAACTAAACCATTTAAAGAGGAAATATTGATAACACTTCCTGATCCTGCCTCTACCATCTTTGGTACAATGTGCTTACACATTAACCAAGGGCCTTTTAGATCTGTGTTAAGAACATTATCCCATTCTGCCTCTGTCATCTTATCATAGGACTGATTGAGTTCAGATCCAGCATTGTTAACCAACACATCAACCTGATCCCACATGCCATAAGCTTTTTCTGAAACAGAAATAATATCATCCTCAAACCTTACATCACATTTGATATAATCAACGCCTTCGCCAATTTCTTCTGATAATTTTTTTGAATCTTCAAGATTGATATCTGCAATTAGGACTTCTGCCCCTTCGCTGATAAATCTTCTAACAGTTGCTTCACCAATACCGCTTGATCCACCTGTAACTATACATTTCTTACCTTTCAATCGCACAGAATTAATCCTTTTTAAAACCTGCTAGTCGATCGTTAGTATCTTTGATATCCGGATATTCTCTAGAAAATTCCTCTTTTAATGCATCGTCCATGGATAATCCTGATTGTGCAACATTATATAAATCCTTAAAAGCTGAAACGGAAGCTTGAGAATTAGAAGCAATTTGTCCTGCACGCTTATCAACTAAAGCATCGAGAGCATCTTTATCTTCAACTGCCTCATTAGCTATTCCTAGTCTTACTGCCTCATCGCCAAGAACAGTACGAGCCGAGAAAGACATATCCTTTGCCTTACGAACACCTATAGCTTGAGATAAAGTTTGTGACATTCCCCATGTTGGTCTTAAACCAAACTTAGCATGAGTATCGCCGAATTTAGTATCTAGGGTTGTAAAAATGAAATCACAATGTAATGCCATCTCAAGTGCGCCCGTAAAACAAGCTCCATGAACTTTTGCTATTATAGGGCAACGACTTTTTCTAAATGCATCCCAAGCTAAGGCTGCAGGCTTATCAAATAGATCGCCTATTTTGCCTGAATCAGGATCAAAGCCTTGAAGAACCTTCAAATCTACACCTGCTGAAAAGGCTTTACCTGCACCTTCAATTACAATTACTGCTACATTTGGATCATCTTCAGTTTGAGTAATGATTTCTCTAATCTCAACAAGCATTTCAGGCCTATAAGCATTCAGTGCCTCAGGCCTATTAAGGGTAATTGTGAGTATATTATTTTCAAGATTTACAAGTAGATAATCTGTTGAGCTTTTATATTCTTCGCCCATAATTTCCTCCCAGATTTCTAATAAGCTTAAAGATTATTTATTAAATTAGTCTCTTCTTCCCATAAACTGAAGAATGAAAAGAAATAGGTTAATAAAATCTAAGTACAATGTTAGAGCACCCATTATAGCTGACTTCTCAGCAACTTCTTGTCCACTATATTGAACTCTATTAAGCCAATCACGTTTCAATTTTTGAGTATCCCATGCAGTAAGACCTGCGAAAATAAGAACTCCTAAGACGCTTATAATAAAAGACATTTGCCCACTTCCAACAAATAGATTTACTACTGAAGCAATTATTAAGCCGAACAAACCCATTATTAAAAAAGCACCCATAGCAGAGAGATCTCTTTTTGTTGTATAGCCCCATATACTTAATCCAGCAAATGCACCTGCTGTTACAAAGAATGCCTGAAATACAGCTGCTCCAGTATATGCAAGGAATATATAAGATAATGAAAGACCCATTAAACCTGCAAAAACCCAAAAGACGGATTGTGCTTTTGAAGAACTCATTGTGTTTATTTTAGATGCGAAATAAAAAACTACTCCAAGGGGAGCAAACATAATGACATAAATTAATGGAGATGCCGCTAAGGACTGATAAAGTCCTGAAGATGCACCAAACCAAGCAACAATACCAGTTAGCGATAAAGCTGCAGTCATATAATTGTATATCCTTAGCATATGCGCACGAAGACCTTCATCAACATATGCCTGATCTGTGGTTCTTGCCGATGTGTTTGCACGATTAAATTCGTTCATTTTCAACTCCAAATTATTAATTAATTGAATATATTATATATTGTTATAACAATTAATGAATTCAACCCCAACAATAAAATTGTTAAACTAATTTAATATAACAAAATGGAGCTAAAAATGGCTAAAAAGCTGGAAAGTAAAGAAAGAAATAAAATTTTAAAAACACTTAAAGATTGGAAAAAAACTCGTGGCAGAGATTCTATTGAAAAGAATTATATTTTCAAAGATTTTACAAGTGCATTTAGTTGGATGACAAGGATTGCACTCATTGCTGAAAAGATGGATCATCACCCTGAATGGTTTAATGTTTATAATAGAGTCAATGTCACTCTATCTACACATGATGCCGGGGGTATCACAGAATTAGATATTAAACTTGCAAAGGAAATGGATAAGACTGCTAAAAAACACTAAGCCTATCTTGGTGCCATTCTAATAGCCCCATCAAGCCTTACACATTCTCCATTCATCATATCATTTTCACATAAGTGTCTTGCAAGTTCGGCATATTCAGTCGGATAGCCTAATCGTGAAGGAAATGGAACCTGGGCACCAAGTGCCTGTTTGATCTTATCTGGAGCTCCTTCAAATAAAGGAGTGTCAAAAAGACCAGGTAAGATTGTATTTACTCTAATTCCCTCTCGAGATAAATCTCTTGCTACTGGTAGTGTCATTCCGACTATTCCACCTTTGGAGGCCGAATATGCAGCTTGACCAATTTGCCCGTCCTCAGCTGCTACAGAAGCAGTATTAACAACAGCCCCTCTACCACCATCACCTGTATTAGGGTCAAGTGACATCATGCCCGCAGCTGAATGAGCTATACAACGGAATGTGCCAACTAAATTAATTTGAATTATTGTGTTAAATGGATCCAATGGATGTGGAACAATATCTCCAGTTTCTTTATCTCTAGCCGCTGTTTTAATTGCAATTCCTGTTCCAGCGCAATTTATAAGAATCCTTTCTTGGCCATTAGCAGCTCTAGCTTTTTCAAATGCAGCTATAACGCTTTCTTCTTCAGTAACATTAGCTTCACAGAAAATACCGTTAATATCTGAAGCAACTGCCTCACCTTTTTCTGCATTAAGATCAAACAGCGCACACTTCACACCGTGTTTTGCTAATTCTCTTGCTGTAGCTTCACCAAGACCTGATGCGCCTCCAGTAATTACAGCACTAATATTTTCATCTAATTGCATAATAATCTCCCTATTAATTAAATTTCTTCCAAATTTGGTTCTTTATCTTTTTTTACTTTAGCTTCTCTTCTTAATATGTACAGTGATGTTAAAATAATAATTGCTGAACCTATTAAAGTATTTAAA
This sequence comes from uncultured PS1 clade bacterium, assembly GCA_902533755.1. Classification (GTDB taxonomy): domain Bacteria; phylum Pseudomonadota; class Alphaproteobacteria; order MED-G09; family MED-G09; genus AG-430-B22. The sequence continues at coordinate 15,371 of CACANC010000003.1, read as the reverse complement.
CCAAAAATAATTCCAAAAATCAAAAAATCAACAGCCGCACTAAACAATAGCCTTATATAATCTATTGGAGCAATTACAGATGCCTCACCAACTGCATATGCCCTAATGAAAAAATTATGCGCAATTGATGCACAAATTGCCATTATAAAAATCAGAATGATCTGATCAAAATTAGGAGTTACCCAAAACATTAAAGCTGGTATTATCATAATGAGAACACTGATAATATTTGAATAAAACATCAATGTTACAGGCTCATCATATTTCGAAACAATATTTACTAATATAGCTGCGAAGGCAAAAGCAATTGCTGCACCTAGCGCCATGAAAGAAGCAAAATTATAATCTCCACCAGGGTCTAACATTATTAAAACACCTGTAAATCCAACCAAAGCAGCAATAGTTCTTCTTAAACCTATTTTTTCTTTCAGAAAAATAGCTGCAAGTGGAACCAAGAAAAGTGAACTAGAAAAACGAATAGCCTGAGCATCTGCTAAAGGAAGATTAACTATGGCATAAAAACCCATCATAATACCAACAGCGCTTACTGTGCCTCTAACAATTTGTAATAACGGAACTTTTGTTTTTACGCCTCCTTGAGCTGCGCCGGCTCTAATTAGAAATGGAGATATAACTATTAAACTAAAAAAAGATCTAAAAAATGAAATTTGAAAGGCATGAAAATCATTACCTAAATATTTTGCTAAACCTGCCATAGCAGTAAAAGCAAATACTGATGATCCGAGCCAGAAAGCGCCTTGTATATTTCTTGGTAAGGTAGAAAGAAATTTTGTCAAAAAATTCAAATTATTATGCTCTTACTTGAACGATAACCTTGCCTCTTGCTTTTCTTTCGGCAAGATCACTTATTGCTTTTGACCCTTCTTCAAGACTATATATGGATGAAATATGTGGCTTCAGATGTCCGTCTCCGTAAAGTTTCAATAACTCATCAACATTTGCATTATGTGCTTCAACTTCACGTCCTTTAAATGCGCCCCAAAAAACGCCTACAATTTGGCAACCCTTCAATAAGGCTAAATTAAGAGGTATTTTTGGAATATCTCCTGCAGCAAATCCAACAACTAAGTATCGACCTTCCCATGCGGTTGCTCTTAAAGCAGGTTCAGCATAATCTCCTCCAACAGGATCATAAACCACATCTGCACCTTGGCCATTTGTTAATTCTTTAATATCATCCGATAATTTCTTTTGCTGATCTCTACCCATTTTACCAGAAGGATACAGGAGAACTTCATCTGCACCATGTTCTTTACATGTTTGTAATTTTTCTTCCGATGAGGCGGCGGCAATAACTTTTGCGCCCATAGCTTTACCAAGTTCAACTGCTGCAAGACCAACGCCACCTGCTGCCCCTAGAACAAGTAAAGATTCACCTTCTTTAATATTTGCACGATCTTTTAATGCATGATGAGATGTACCGTAAGTCATAAGAAAAGCTGCAGCTGTATTATGATCCATCTGATCAGGAATAATAGTCAACGCATTAGGGTCTACTAGTATCTTTTCAGCAAAACTTCCCCAACCAGATGAAGCGATAACTCTATCACCAACATTGAAACCTTCAACACCATCGCCAATTTCTGAAATCACACCCGATGCCTCACCTCCTGGTGCGAAAGGTAGTGGAGGCTTGAATTGATATTTATCTTCTATCATAAGAACATCTGGAAAATTTACTGAAGCTGAATGAATATCAACTATAATATGACCTTCTTTTATCACAGGATCTTCAATTTCTTCATAAGATAATGTTTCAGGCGGACCAAATTCTTTACATAAGAGCGCTTTCATTTATTCCTCCAAAAATTCAATATTTATTCATAAACCTAAAAAAAGATAACGCCAAGAATATAAAAAGGTACTTGCCCAACTTAATTTACTCGATTAAGGCTATATTTATGCGTGGATATTTTGGATTTGGAGCTGAAGGTATATCTAAACCGATGAATATGGGTAATCTTGTAAGATCAGCCCATGCTTTTGGTGCGAAATTTATTTTTACTATATCAGCCCATTACTCTGTTCGTGAAGGGAAATCCGATACTTCAAAAGCGCCAAATCATCTACCTTGGTATGATTGGGATAGCCCCAAAGAAATGAAATTACCTGATAAATGTAATTTAGTGGGAGTTGAATTAACCGATGAAGCTATTGATCTCCCTAGCTTTAACCACCCAAGACAAGCAGCATATATACTGGGTCCAGAAAAGGGTTCACTCTCTCCAGAAATAATTGAAAAATGCAAACATGTTATAAAGATTCCAACAAAATTTTGTTTAAATGTTCAAATTGCGGGAGCAATAGTTATGTATGATCGTATTAAATCATTTGGGACTTTCACAAAAAAACCAGATCTTCCTGGAGGTGCTGATCATGAATAAAAGTTTAGTCGGGCTTAATAAGAAAGAACTTAATTCAATGTTAACTTCAATGGGTGTTTCAGAAAAACAATTAAATATGAGAACTAACCAATTGTGGAATTGGATTTATGTCAGAGGAGCTAAATCCATATCTGAAATGACAAATTTATCAAAGGAATTTAGAAAAGAATTAAATGAACAATTTAATTTAACAAGACCAGAAGTAAGTAAAAATGAAATATCATCTGATGGAACACAAAAATGGCTTATAAAATTTCCTGATGGATCAGAAATAGAGACTGTGTTTATTCCAGATGGAGATAGGGGAACTCTCTGTGTATCAAGTCAGGTTGGCTGTACACTGAATTGTACATTCTGCCATACAGGTACTCAAAAATTAGTCAGAAATCTTTCATCGCAAGAAATAGTAAGCCAAATGGTTATTGCTAAAGACTCATTATCTGAATGGAATAAAACAAAAAGGGATATAACTAATATAGTAATGATGGGTATGGGCGAACCTCTTTATAATTTTGAAAATGTAAGGGATGGTATTAATGTTTTTGCAGATGATGCCGGACTATCAGTTTCAAAAAGAAGAATAACTTTGTCAACATCTGGAATTGTTCCTAAGATTGAAGATGCTGGTAATGAAATTGGTTCAATGCTTGCTATCTCTCTACATGCTACAAATAATGATTTAAGAAATGAGCTAGTTCCAATTAATAAAAAATATCCGATAGAAGAGCTTCTTGATGCATGCAAAAATTATCCAAGAGTCAAAAACTCAAAAAGAATTACATTTGAATATGTAATGCTAAAAGATGTTAATGATAGTGAAGCGCAAGCTCGTGATCTTATAAAGTTAATTTCAGGAATACCATCCAAAATAAATCTTATACCTTTTAATCCTTGGCCAGGAACAATTTATGAATGTTCAGATTGGGATCAAATTGAAAAATTTTCTGATATTATTAACAGAGGAGGCTATGCTAGCCCCATAAGGATGCCAAGAGGAAGAGATATTTCTGCAGCTTGCGGACAATTAAAAAGTGATACAAAGAAGGAAAAAGCATCTATAAAATATAAAAAAGAGCTTGCAAAACTTGAAAGTGAGCGTATAGGACGGCTATAGATTTTTCTAAGGGAAGTAATGGGAAAGAAAGAAAACATAAATAAAGTGGTTTTAGCCTACTCTGGTGGACTTGATACATCCGTAATATTGAAATGGCTTGAAGAAGCTTACGATTGTGAAGTTGTTACATTTAGTGCTGATCTTGGTCAGGGCGCGGAACTTGATGAAGCTAAGAAAAAAGCTGAAGATTTAGGCGTTAAAGAAATCTTTGTAGAAGATCTTAAAAATGAATTTGTTAAGGATTATGTATTTCCAATGTTTAGGGCTAATACACTTTATGAAGGCTCGTATTTATTAGGAACCGCTATAGCAAGACCTTTAATTGCCAAGAAGCAAATAGAGATTGCTAAAGAGGTTGGTGCAGATGCTGTTTGTCATGGAGCAACTGGTAAGGGAAACGATCAAATAAGATTTGAGCTAGCTTATTATGGTCTTAATCCAGATATAAAGGTAATTGCCCCTTGGAGAGAGTGGGATCTTAATTCAAGAAAAAAATTAATTGAATTTGCCGAAAAGAATCAGATTGTTATTACAAAAGATAATCTTGGTGAAGACCCATATTCAGTGGATGCAAATTTACTTCACACCTCTTCAGAAGGAAAATTACTTGAAGATCCTTCAAAAGAGTGTCCGGAAGATGTTTACCAAAGAACTGTTTCACCAGAAAATGCTCCAGATAAAGCAACTTATATAGAAGTTGAGTTTGAACAAGGAGATCCTGTCTCAATTAATGGCAAAAGATTATCGCCAGAAAAACTACTAACTGAACTCAATGATTTAGGTGGCAAAAACGGTATAGGAAGACTAGACATGGTCGAAAACAGAAGCATTGGAATGAAATCAAGAGGAATTTATGAGACTCCAGGTGGCACGATACTTTTATCGGCTCATAGAGGAATTGAACAAATTACATTAGACAGAGAGGCTTGTCATCTTAAGGATGAAATAATGCCTAGATATGCAAAATTAATTTATAATGGCTTCTGGTTTTCTCCAGAAAGAAAAATGTTACAAGCCTTAATCGATGAAAGTCAGAAAAATGTAACAGGAATGGTAAGATTAAAACTTTATAAAGGTAATGCTACTGTTGTTGGGAGATCATCTGATTTATCACTTTACTCAGAAGAACATGTTACATTTGAAGAAGATGATGTATACGATCAATATGATGCTGAAGGATTTATCAAACTCAACGCATTAAGATTAAAGCTATTAAAAAAAGATTAAATTACAAACTGGGTCTATCAAAATTATTTTGATCACAAAAAGCATTAAGTGTGTTCAATAATAAACATGCAATTGTCATGGGGCCAACCCCTCCAGGTACTGGGGTAATAGAGCCAGCAATTCCTTTTACATCGTCAAAATCAACATCACCAACTAAACGAGTTTTACTTTCGCCATTTTCTTCTACATCAATCCTATTTATACCCACATCAATAACCACGGCTCCGGGCTTAACCCAATCTTTTTTGACTAAATTGGGAATGCCAACTGCAGCAACTAAAATGTCGGCTTCAGAAGATATCAATTCAAGATTTTGTGACCTTGAGTGACAAATAGTTACAGTACAATGTTCTTTTAAAAGTAATTGAGATACAGGTTTACCTACTAAATTTGAACGACCAATAATAACAGCTTTTTTACCGGACAAATCTTTACAAGCTTCTTTAATCAGAATTGCTGCGCCCTGAGGTGTACAAGGAACTAAACCTTCTAATCCGCTACTAAGATATCCAGAATTAATTGGATGTAGTCCATCAACATCTTTAGCAGGAAGAATTGTTTCTATCACTTTTTGCTGACTAATTTGTTGAGGAACAGGAAATTGTACCAATATACCATTAACATTTGGATCATTATTTAGTTCATCTACTTTTTTTAATAATTCATTCTCAGTAGTATCCTCGGGTAACTTATATTCATAAGAAGTCATACCCACTTCTTTAGTCTGAATCCCTTTATTTCTTACATAAACTTCACTTGCGGGATCGTTTCCAACCAAAACAACAGCTAATCCAGGTATTTTTTTATGTTCTTGTTCAATTTTTTTTACTGCATTTGAAATTCTTTCTCTTAACTTTTCTGCAACCTGTTTTCCATCAATAATATTTGCGGACATTTAGATTTCCTAAAAATTTAAGGGCCAATATTCAGCCAAAAGAGAACGTAAAAATTGGATTGCTAAGAGAACTATAATTGGGGAAATATCAATACCGCCTAAATTAGGAAGATATCTTCTTATATAACTAAAGACAGGGTTAGTTAAATTCCATACCGCTTCATAAAACATTGCTACAATCTGATTTGATCGATTAACAATTCCTAAACCAACTAACCAACTAAATATTGCAGCTAGAATGACTACCCAAAAGTACAATCTTAAAATTGCATCTAATAAAAAATATAAAGAATTCATAAGTTCGTTTTACTACCAAATTTTGATAATTTCATCTTTATTTCTAAACATTTTATCGCCTTCTTGAGTTTCAAAAGCTTCATGAAAACTTGGCATGTTTACAAATACACCATCAATTCTATATCTTGAGGGCGAATGAGGATCAGTGGCAACTCGCATTGCGTCTATTTCTTTTCTAAATTTTACTCTATCTGCTTGAGCAGAACCAAAAAAGAATCTTTTTTCGCCTGTTAGCCCATCAATAACTGGAGATGATTTACCATTTAAAGAAATTTTATATGCTCTAAATGAAGCTATCGCTCCTGCTAAATCAGCAATATTTTCACCTAATGTAAAATCTCCATTAAGAAAGTTACCTGGGGTAATCTCATATGATGAGTATTGATCAACAAGACGTTTCGTCTTTTTCTCAAATATTTCTCTATCTTCTTCAGTCCACCAATTATTAAGATTGCCATCTCCATCAAATTGTGAGCCTTTGTCATCAAACGCATGACTGATTTCATGTCCAATCGTTATACCTATTGCCCCATAATTTACGGCATCATCGGCATCAGGAAAAAAGTTTGGTGGTTGAAGATATGCTGCGGGAAAAACTATTTCATTTTTTGTTGGGCTGAAATAAGCATTCACAGTTTGAGGTGACATAGCCCACCTCTTTCTATCAACTTTTTCTGAAAGTTTCTTCAAGGCTTCTTTGTAACCAAATTCAGATGCAGCCTTAATATTTCCATACAAATCATCATCAGAAAAATTCAGACCAGTATAATCTTTCCAAACTTCCGGATATCCAATCTTAACATTCAATTTTTCTAACTTTATGAGAGCTTTTTCTTTAGTTTCTTTACTCATCCATTCTAAATCTTCAATGCCTATTCTGAATGACTCTAAAAGATTATCAATAAGTTCAACCATCCTCTGTTTATATTCAGGGGGGAAGTGATGCTTCACATAAATTTTACCTAACGCATCACCCAATAATCCATTAACAAAGCCAACACTTCTTTTCCATAATGCAGGCATTTCTTCTCTTCCTGTTAGTATGCTAGAAAATCGATAAGATTCATCTACAAAGTCGTCAGATAAAGACCCTGATGCGCTTTTAACTAATCTAGCTAAGAGGTAATCTTTCCATTTATCTAAAGGATATTCATCAATTAAATTAGAAAGATCAGCTAAATAATCAGGCGACTCTATGATATATCTATCAAAATATTCTACCGCAAGGTTCTTAAGCCATATATTAAATTTGGCATCACTGATCTCATCTAAATCAACACCATTCATTGGGTTATAGGTTTTTTCAGGATCCCTTCTTTCTGTACGACTAATTTGAATTTTAGCTAGTTCCTTTTCTACATCGAAAGCATTTGATGCTCTTTTGTTCGCATTATCCAAACCAGATAGATCAAAAAGATTTGAAAGATGTTTAGGATACTCTTCACGCCCTTTAATATAATGTGGCTGATCTAATAGATAATAGTCTCTATCAGGAAGACCGAGGCCAGATTGACCAAAATAGATAGTATAATTTAAAGGATCCTTGAGATCGTCATAAACAGCAAAATAAATAGGAGACGATATCCCTTTTTTTACAGACTCAGAAAAGTATTTCCAAAGATCTTCCGTGGTCGAAATATTATTAATTCTTTTTATGTCATCTTTAAGTGGCGCTGAGCCAAGTTTATTAACTAAATTTCTGTTTGTATAACTTAAATATAGATTAGCTATTTTTTCTTCCTCAGATGATTTTACTAAATTGTCTTTATTTCTAATAAGAGCATTTATCAAAGTATTTTGATTTTGCAGAGACTCTTCTCTTAGAGTCATATATGAGCCCCAACCTATCTGATCATCTGGTATTTCTGTTTCTGATAACCAATTATGATTTACATAATCATAAAAGCTATCTTGGGGTTTAAACCCCTCATTAAATTGACTTATATCTATTCCTGAAATTTCCATATTGTTTGCGTACCCTTTTGTAATAAATAAACTAATAAAAATAATAATAAAAATTTTCATAATCTTAACCTTAGTAGTTACATTGCACTAATGCCACCATCTATTTTAATTTCTGCACCAGTTATAAACTTTGATTCATCGCTAGCTAAGAATAAAACAGTATAAGCAACATCATCAGGCTCACCCACTTTTCCGAGAGGAACCTGTCGGGCCAACTTCATCATAACCTGTTCTTTTTCTGAATTAGATCTTTCTACCATCGCATCTAAGATAGGTGTATCAATAAAAGTTGGGTGAATTGAGTTACATCGAATATTATACGCAGATCTTGCACAATGCAAAGCTACTGATTTTGTCAGCATCCATACGCCTGCTTTCGCTGTATTATATGCAGCCATATTATGGCCAGCAATTAAACCGGATATCGAAGAAGTATTAATTATTGAGCCAGGAGAATAATTCTTCATAATAGGTATAGCATATTTACAACCTAAAAATACTGAGTCAGTATCAACAGCCATAACCTGTTTGAATATCTCATAATCTGTTTCTTCTACTGTAGAACCACCACCTATGCCTGCATTATTAACAAGAATATTTATTCCTCCCATTAATTTTTCTGCTTCATTAAGTGTATCCTTCCATTGATCTTCAGATGTGACATCAAGTTTTACTGAATGAGCTTTTCCTGGAAAATCAGAATTTATTCTATCTTCAACACCAGTTAATTTTTCTTCATTAATATCAGCTAGTACAACTTTTGAACCTTCTTTTGCTAGCATATATGCTATCGCTTCCCCAAGCCCTTGAGCCGCTCCTGTAACAAAAGACATTTTTCCATCTACTCTTCCAGTCATTATAATCTCCCAGTTATTTATTTTCCTTTAAAATTTGCATCTCTTTTTTCAAAAAATGCCTTAATAGCTTCTTTTCTATCTTCAGTGAAACCAGTCAAAAGATATTGATCTCTATCCATATAGCTAGAATTATAATTTAAGGAATTGTTAGTTGCATTAATTGAAGTTTTTGACATTCTTACCGCTATTGGAGGAAGTTTATTAATCTTTGCTGCTAGTTCCATAGATAAATTTAACGCTTCTCCTTCTTTACAAATTCTCTGTGTCAAACCCCACTCAAAAGCTTTTTCACCTAATAAATCTTCTCCAAGTATCACTAACTCTTTTGTTCTTGCGGGTCCAATTAAAGAATTAATTCTTGGATTTGCCTGCCAGCTCATATTCATACCAAGAGGAATTTCGGGCAATCTAAAAACTGATGAAGAGGATGCTACTCTGAAATCACATGAAACAGCTAAAGCGATCGCTCCCCCTATACAATGACCCTCTATTGAAGCAATAGTGATTTGTTCTAAAGATTCCCATGCCTGACACATATCTGGACCAATCTTATGTATTTCTCTTCTTTCAAGGCTTGTTTTATCCCCTTTAAGGAATGTTTTGTCTTTAAGGTCAGCGCCCACTGAAAAGGAATCTCCCTGACCAGAGAGAATAATGCAATTTACATCAATGTCAGATTTGAGCTTATTAGCACATTCAGTTAACTCTTTCATAAGATCATAGGATAATGCATTTCTTCCATCACCTCTATCCATGAGTACATGGACTATTCCGTTATCCTTATTAATTTTTAGGTGTTTAAAGTCTTTCAATTCTATTCCTTAAAAAAGCTATAATTTAAGATGATCATATAAAATGCTTTTTGTTAAGACCGCAGGTAGAATTTTTACTTCATCTGAGCCCTGACTCCAATATAAATAAAGAGGAACACCAGCTCTTTTGTATTTTTCAAGTTCTTCAGTAATCTTAGGATCATATTTTGTCCAATCTGCGACCAGATATACTATTTCATCACTCTCAATCAACGAAATAAACTCTTTTGAATTTAAAACTAACCTTTCATTGACTTTACAGGTTAAGCACCAATCTGCTGTAAAATTTAATAGTATATTTCTCTTTTCATCTCTTAACTGGTTTACTCTTTCTGTTGACCATTTTTCACCAATATCAATATATGGTTTTGTATTTTTATTTTCAGCTGGAATGAAAAACATAAGAAAAAGGATGCTGGCTGATATTAAAGCCACTGAACTTCTTTTAGCAATAACTGATGAAAGCCTTAATATTAAAAATGAAACTAATAATATCATTAGTGAAGAGATAAGTATTATAAGACCCTCATAACCAGATTGTCTAAACACAACCCAAGCTAACCATAGCGCTGTTAAGAACATTGGTATTCCCATAATTCTGCTTACTATACCCATCCAATTCCCTGGCTTAGGAAGAATATTTATTCCTTTAGGTAAAATAGATAATATCAATGTTGGGAAAGCTATACCAAAACCTAGAGATAGAAAAATTATAGATGATATTAAAATTGGTTGAGATATGCCCCAGCCAATAGCTGCTCCCATATAAGGTCCAGTGCATGGGGTTGCAACAATAACTGTTAAAAGCCCAAGTAAAAAAGAATTAGAATAACCTGTTTTATTTACATTTAAATTACCAAGCCTTGTGAAAAAACTTCCTAGTTCTACTCTTGATACAAGAATTACACCTAACGCAAAAAATAAAAGAGCAAGTAAGCTAGACATTAAACTAGATTGTAGCTGCCATCCCCAACCAACAAATTGTCCAAGATTTTTTACTGCCATTGTAGCAATCAAAAGAATTAGCATTGATATCTCAATGCCTAATGTGAAAACAAGACCATGTTTCCAGCTATTACTTTTTCCGGATTCGTTTATAAGAGACATCACTTTCAAAGCAATTACAGGAAATACACAAGGCATAGCATTTAAAATTATTCCTCCAATAAAAGCCAAGAAGATTGCGAGCAAAAAGCTCAATCCTTGTGTTTTGTTGACTTCTATAAAGGAAACTCGCTCAATGCTATTTTCAATTTGAAAAAATGTTTTTTGATCTGCATTTTGTAACTCTAATACCCCAGAAACAAATTGTAGCTCCTCCCTAAAATTTTCTGGTCTATCAATAGTTAAATACGCACTTTCATTATTTTTTCCTAATATTTGATTTGAGCTATAATTTATTAAACCGTTCTGTTCAGGATAAAAATATGCCTTTTCATATATTTCCCCTGATCTCCAAGAAATTTTAAATGTATTATCCGACAAGAATGCTTCGGTAATAAATGAGGACTGAGAGGGCAATCTATTTATCCAGTCATTTAATATATTCTTTCCATTTTCGAGTTGTGACTGCGAAAATTTTGTCAAATCAATTGAAATATTTGTATCCTCTGGAATACATATTTCTTCACAAATTAAGAAGCTTATAAACGCAGAGAATTTTTCACTATAGTTATAATTTGAATTTATTTTAAATTTAATTGGCAATACAACTTCGTCATAATATCCATAACTAGTTAATGGATCCAATGGCGCAAGCTCTGGAGAGGGCCATAATATTTCTTGAAATTCTATGCCAACTGGTAAATTCCATTCTAATTCAGGTGGAAGTCCGGAGTCGCCTGGATTTTTCCAATATATATGCCACCCTGGAGTTAATTTAAATCTCAACCCAAGAATTAGTTCATCGCCTTCTTTTAGGAAATCTTCAGAATATATAATATCAATATTCGCATTTTCAGTATTTGCAAAGTTATCTTCTCCGATTAGCTCTACTGCGGAAAACAGCAGGAGGGACAATAAAAAGAATTTTTTAATTACATTCTTCAATTTATTCATAAGCTCAGTTACCAATTAAAATATATTATAAATATTGATTACTTCTCTTATATAGTATCTATGATTAAAATGTTAAGGTTACAAAAAAAAATATGAAAAAAACTTTATATATATTTTTACTTTTTATTCCTTTCAGTGCTTTTGCCATTACTCAAAAAGAGGCGAGTGTAATTTCTGAAATTATAGAATGCAAAAATATTATTAGTGATAAAGATAAGCTTGATTGTTTTGAGAAAAATATAGACAAAATAGAAAAAGCTTTTCCTATTGCAACTCTTGGTGAAAAAGATAGAAAAATAGAAATTCAGAGAATTGAAAAAGAAAAGAAGGAAGATTCTTTTGGTGTTTTACAAAATGTTAATCCTATAGCTAGCAAAGAAAACAAGGGTCTAAACTCTATTTCATCAACTATAAAGAAAAATGAATGGGTAAGTTTTGGAAAAATTAAGATTGAGCTTGAAAATGGACAAGTTTGGAAGCAGGTAGACTCTACACCATATAGAGGGCCAAAAGACTTAAAAGGAAGGTCAGTAGAAATTACATCAGCATCATTAGGTAGCTTTTTACTTAAAATAGACGGAATTGGTGGAAAATATAGAGTTAGAAGGGATAAATAAGATTTTAGATAAAAAAAATATCACGGTTCTAGGAATTGAAACTAGTTGCGATGAGACAGCAGTTTCAATGGTGAGTTTGGAAAATGGCAAAGGAAAAATTCTTGCTAATAAAATAATTAGCCAAATTGATGAGCATTCTCCTTTTGGTGGAGTTGTTCCTGAAATTGCATCCAGGTCCCATATTGAGTATTTGGATGCTTTAGTTGATGAAGCTCTATTAGATGCTAATAAAAAATTAACAGAAATTGATGGTATTGCCGTAACAACAGGTCCAGGTCTTGTGGGAGGCTTAATCGTTGGTCTGACCTATGCGAAAGGTTTGTCGATCTCCACAGGATTACCTCTCATATCCATAAACCATCTGGAAGGTCATGCCCTTACACCAATGCTTACAGATAACATTGAATTTCCTTATATACTTTTATTAATCTCTGGAGGACATAGCCAATTACTTATTGTTGAAGAGTTGGGGAAATATTCTCAATTAGGAACGACATTAGATGATGCTGTAGGAGAAGCATTCGATAAAGGCGCCAAATTTATGGGATTAGGATACCCAGGTGGCCCAGAATTAGAAAAGCTAGCACTGAAAGGTGATGAAGATTATTTTGATTTACCCAAACCATTATTCGGTCAAAATAATTGTAACTTTTCTTTCTCAGGACTAAAAACGGCATTAATAAGACTATCCAGAACATTAGAGCCCGTTGATAAAAAAACCATGCAAAATATGGCTGCATCTTATCAAAAAGCAATTGTTGATTGTTTGATTGATAGAACAAAAAAGTCAATTGAGATTGTTAAAGATAATAGACCAGATCTTTCAATCAAAAACTTGGTTGCCTCTGGGGGGGTTGCTGCTAACAAAAAGATTACCCATGAATTGAATAATTTAGCACTAGAAAATGATATGAATTTTTCATCACCACCTATTGAACTTTGTACGGATAATGCAGCCATGATAGCTTGGGCGGGTTGCTTGAGAATGAGTAAGGGTTTTTTGAATTCACTAGATGTTTCTGCTAAAGCTAGATGGCCCTTAGAAGAAGTGAGAACAGAATGAGCGAGAAACAGGATTTTAAAAATATTTCTATTGTAGGTGCTGGTGCATGGGGAACGGCTCTTGCAGAAGTTATGAGTCGGCGAGGTCATCAAATTAATTTATGGGCGAAAGAAAATTCTGTTGTGAACAGTATTAATTCTAAACATGAAAATGATGTTTTTTTACCTAATGTTAAACTCTCTAATTTAATAGTGGCATTTAATAATCTTGAACAAATAACAAAATGTGATTTGCTACTTGTTGTTTCTCCAGCTCAGCATACAAGAGAAACATTATTAGAAGTTTCAAAAACTCTTAAATCAGAAACTCCAATAATACTCTGTTCAAAGGGAATTGAGATTTATACCTTAAGTCTAATGAGCCAGGTTACCGAAAGTATTTTTCCTAAAAACCCCATTGCTATACTTTCAGGACCGAGTTTTGCAATTGATGTGGTTAACAATAAAGCAACAGCTGTTACATTGGCCTGTAAAGATCTAGAAATAGCAAAAAGTATTGCTGAAAATATTAGTCTTCCTACTTTTCGTCCTTATATTAGCGAAGATGTAATAGGTGCCCAAATTGGTGGTGCCACTAAAAATGTAATTGCTATTGCCGCTGGTGTTGTTGAAGGACAAAAGATGGGCGATAGCGCTCGGGCAGCTACAATTGCTAGAGGTTTTTCAGAAATAAAAAGATTAGCTATATCTATGGGAGGCAAAGAAGAAACTCTTGCAGGCTTATCTGGAATGGGAGATCTACTTCTAACCTGTAATTCAAAAACTTCTCGTAATTATTCTCTAGGTATTCAGCTCGGTGAGGGAAAATCAATCGAGGAAGCAACAAATGGCCTTTCAACAATTGCTGAAGGTATGTATTCTGCTAAGGCAATAACGAGTTTAGCTGAAGAAAATGGGGTAGATATGCCAATAACTTTAGCCGTAAATGATTTAATAGAGAAAAAATACTCTGTAACTGACATAATAGATAACCTCCTTAACAGACCAATAAAAAAGGAAAACTAATGCTTTACTGTTTAATGTGCCAAGATAAAGAAAATGCTATTGAGACAAGAATGCAAAATAGAGAAGACCATTTAAAATATGTCGCTGAAACTAATGTAGTGAAATATGCAGGCCCACTTTTGTCTGAAGAAGATACAATGATAGGTAGCTTAATTGTTATAGAAGTCCATAATAAAGGCGAAGCGGAAGAATGGTCTGAAAATGATCCCTATAAAAAAGCCGGTCTTTTCGATAAAGTCGAAATTTTTAAATTCAAGCAATTAATATAGTGGTTGTCTAAAAATCGCTTATGATTCCATTCTTTTCCCAATCATTATAACGAGTGGGCTCTGGACCCTCTCTGCCATCTATTTCTTTTTCAGCTTTTTTATTTTTTTTATTTTTTCTTCTTTCAGCAGCTTCTTTAAGAGCAGATTGAGAATTTGTGTTTTTTAATTTATCTATATTTTCCAGATTTTTAGACATAAATTCATATATAACCTATTTTACAAATAAACAATTATTAATGGTTAGATTCATGAAAAAAAAATCAGGTAATATAGCTAGAAAAAAAGTTTCTTTAATTTTAAAAGATGTAATCGAAGATTTTATACCTTTCGATAATGCTTTTCAAAAAGCCATGAAGAATCAAAAATCCATTAAACTTTCAAACAAAGATAAGGCATTTATTTATTTATTGTCTTCGTCAGTATTGCGATATTTAACGCAAATAGATTCTACTATTGATAACCTTCTTAAAGAACCAATAAAAAAACTCCCTAATAACCCAAAAATGGCATTAAGAATTGGGGTTGCCCAGATTTTTATATTAGAAACCCCAGATCATGCTGCCGTTAATACATCAGTTGATATTGCAACTGTAAAATGGCGATCTTTAGTAAATGCAGTTATGAGAAATATCGCAAGAGAAGAAAAAAAATATAAAAAGATTTTTAATGACTCTCCTAAAATACCAAAATGGTTACTAGATAGATGGAGAAAAAATTGGCCAAATGATTATCTTAATTTTATTGAATGTATTCAAGATATTCATCCACATATTGATATAGCCGTTAAA
>CACANC010000002.1 GCA_902533755.1 uncultured PS1 clade bacterium | reverse complement strand
ACCTCGGTACTGGCGAATTAACTCGAGCAAGAATAGATGGAAGCGTTAGAATAGATAAAATCCTTAAAGGAGGAGTTTTGAGATTCATGGGCTACCTCCAAAGTTCTGAAGTAACAGATCCAGTTACAAATCGTAAAAGAGATTTATCATGGCTTAAAAGATGGCAGACAATGTTAGGTATAAGGCAAGATGTTCCTGGTGGAAAATATAGCTGGGGTATTACATATAGGTCAGAGTCACAATTTAATATTTATGATCCCTATTTATGGGGAAGATTTGCTCCAGATCCTACAATGGGCTTCGGTTTTACCGCCAAAATTAATCCAAAATTAAATTTAAATTTCATGATCAAGAATGTTTTGGGTAGTAATAACGGTTTTGGTCGTAAGATTATTTATAATGGCTTTAAATCAAAAAACGATATCCTTATAAAAGAAAACTTTGATGTTAATGACCATACTTTTTATAGAATCGAACTTGAGGGTACTTTTTAGTTAAACAGCGTGACCTGAGTGATCTACGTCATCATATTTAACTTCTTTGTTTAATCTTTTATCCATGATTGCAATAATCAGACAAAGAAGCATTAATAAAATTCCTAAAAAATAAGGATAATCAGGACTTACATCAAACAATTTCATTCCAGTTAATGGATTTATAACAAACCCAGCGGCATAGGCGCTTACTAGAATTCCTGCTGCCGCACCTTGTTCATCTTTCCCTACTGCAAGAGAAACGCCAGTAAATAAACCTGGCCCCATTAATGCTCCCCCTATCCCATAAACCGCTAGAGCAACGCTCATATAATAAAGATTGCTAGAAAAAATAAATGCAAACAAAGATAAAATAGAAAAGATACTACCAATTCTTAATAGTGAACCGGGAGTAGGTGATATCCTTCTTATAATAAAAAATTGCACTATAAAAGTAGCAACTCCCATTAAAATTAATACTCTACCAGTATAAAAAGTTGCCTCAATGATTGTATAACTAAATTTATCCTGAAGATACATAGCAAGTAACTGCATAATAATTGCTTGGGTTTGGCTAATAAAAAAGCCCATAGCAATAAAAGTTAAAATTCTTGGATCAAATGCTGTTAAACGAACTTGATGTACTTTTGCAGGAATTAAGGGTTTTGTTTTCTCAGGAAGAAATATCCAAATTAAAATTCCAATTACGCCTGTAATAGAACCAAAAAGAAAATAAGGAACTAACGGCCCTAATAAAATTGCTTGAGAAGCTAAAGCAGGACCAATAATGCCGCTAACCGCAAAAGCTGAGCCCATTAATGCCATAACACCTGATCTTTCCCTTTCAGTCGTTCTATCAGCAACATATGCCATTGATGCAGAGTGAGTACCTGATCCTAAAAAACCAAAAAAGCCTCTTGTAACTATCAATAATATAAAAAGGGAACTAAGGCTGAATAAGCCATCATTAAATAATTTAAATTCTATTCCCATTAAAATTGTTGTTATTGAGTAAATAAAAAGCCCTATTAAAATTATCGATTTACGACCAACATAATCACTTTTTCTACCCCAATAAGGACTCATAAACATCCAACCTAAAGCTGATAATGAGAAAATTAGACCTATTTCAGTAGTGCTTAAACCCAAACCTCTGGCATAAGGCGGTAAAACAGCTATGAATAAAGTCTGACCTGTACCAATTGCGAACATACCAAGAAATAAAACTCTAAAGCCAAGTTTTCTCTCCCTAGGTGTCGTACTAATTGAAGTGGACATTCTGTGTGTTTATATGCTGTTGCAGCAAAGATCAATAAATCAATTATCCGGCGTGGCTTCCCATTGATCCATCAGCAAGTCTTCCGCCATCAACATTAATATCTGTTCCAGTAATATAATTACTAGCGCAAAGAAAAAGAATTGCATCTGCCATGTGCTCTGGTAACCCTACCATTCTTATTGGAGTTTCTTGAATGAAGAATTTTTTGAGGTTCTCATCTCCGCCTTCTCCTCCGCCAACCATAGTTGTCCAAATTACGCCGGGATGAAGAGCATTGACTCTTATTTTTCTTTTAGCAGCTTCTAACGCAACTGATTTTGTCATTGATGTTACAGCCCCTTTTGAAGCACAATAACCTGCTCCTTGTGGTAACCCCATTTGGCCCATTAAAGAGGAAACATTAACAATTGCACCTCCGTCATTCATTTTGTCTAAACAATGCTTCATACCCAACCATGTGCCATCTATATTTACTGAACATATTTGTTTAAAATCATCTAAAGAAGTTTCGGCAATAGGTTTGATCCAAAATTGACCAGCATTATTAACTAAATAATCAATTGATTCATATACATTTATTGTTTCTTGAATAACCGCTTTCCAATTCTCTTCACTTGAAACATCGTGTTTAATATATATGCATTTACCTCCTTCATTTATAACCATGTCGGCAGTTTTTTGCCCTTCTTCTTCATTTCTTCCAGTTATTGTTAGGTGAGCGCCTTCAGAAGATAATTTCAAAGCTGTTTCTCGACCTATGCCTACGGAGGTAGCACCAGTTATAATAGCTACTTTACCCTTTAATCTATTCATTAAAAATTTTACTGAGCAATCAGCCCTCCATCGATTGTTATTTCTGCGCCTGTCATAAAGACAGACTCGTCTGAAACTAAAAATCTAATAGCCTCGGCTATTTCATCAGATGATCCTTTTCTTTCAAATGGGATCATAGCGATACTATTTTTTTCGTCTTTAAGAGAGTTTATAGAGTCAGGATAGTTTTTTTTAAATTCTTCTTCTGTATATGTATCAACCAAACCAGGATGTATAGAATTTACCCTTATTTTCTCTGGTCCTAGCTCACAGGCTCCGGCTTTAGCTAATAATTTAACACCACCATGTGCAGCACTTAATGCAGACATATTTGTTGCTCCTACTTTAGCTAGAACAGAGGACATCATTACGATTGAACCACCTTTGCCATGTTTACGAATAGCTTCAGTTCCATGCTTTAAACCTAAAAAACATCCATCAAGACTAGTATTAATAAGTGATTTAAAGCTTTCGTGAGAGCAATCTAAAATAGATTGATAGTTATAACTTCCAGCATTATTAACAACAGCATCTATTTGAGGAAAAATTTGGAGAGTCTCTTCAATAACATTCTGCCAGCTCTCTTCTTTAGTTACATCATGTGGAATAAATTTTGCTGATCTATTTTTTGATAATATATCTTTTTCTATGGAAAGACCGTCTTCGGCTGTTCTGCATGTAATAACAACATTTGCGCCTTCATCAGCTAACAATTTACATGCTGAAGCGCCTATTCCTCTACCTCCTCCTGTAATTATCACTGTTTTATTTTTTAGACTAGTCATGGTTTGAGTTTATATGTATACAAAAAAAAGAAGTTAAACGCTATATATCATGCTTTATTTTACAACATTTATTAGAAATCTAGTATAATAATTAACTATTGAAATTAAATAATGAAAAGATTTATATATTAAAGAAAAGTACTCTTTGGAGAAATTTATGAGTGAGACAATAAAGCCAATCGATGAAGATCTTGAAAAGATTAATATGTTTGACCCTGAGCTTATGGCATGCCCTCATGCTTTTTTTAAAAAACTTCGTGATGAAGCACCTGTATTTCAGGATCCAAATACTGGTATTTTTCAAGTTTCAAAGCATGAATTGATTTGTAAAGTTGCAAGAGATGCAAAACTTTTTTCCAATCAGTTTGGAGTGATTCAAAGAAGCGGAGGCGGTGATTATCCTCAGGAAGCTGCTGATATTATGGCTTCCGATGGATATCCTCCTGTCGATACAATGCTTACTGCAGATCCACCAAGACATACAAGTTATAGAAGATTAGTTGACAAAGCTTTTTCACCAGCAAGAGTTTCAGATATGGGACCTGAAATTGAAGATAAAATAAATTTTATAATCGATCAATTCTATGATCAAGGTAAGTGTGATGTCAGTAGAGATATAGCTCAACAACTACCTGTTAGGGTAATAGCTGAACAAATGGGTGTTCCTTTAGAAGATTATGATAATTTTTGCGGATGGTCAGATGCATTTGTCCAACAACTCTCTGGAACAAGTTCTCCAGAAGAACATGTTGAGATTGCAAAACAATTAGTTCAATTTCAGCAATATTTTGCAAATAAATTAAAAGAGAAAGAAAATAATGCAACTGATGATATAATTTCAGATCTAGCAAATCTTGATTTCGAAGATGAGAATGGTGAAACTAGAAAATTAGAAACATCCGAACAATTATCTATTCTACAACAATTACTGGTTGCTGGTAATGCCACAACAGCGCATACAATTACTGAGGCTTTCTATTTACTAATTTCTCATCCTGATCAAATGGAATTGGTTGTAAATGATCACAGTTTAATTCCTAATATGGTTGAAGAAGCTCTAAGATTATTAACTCCTACAAATAATATGTGGAGAATTGCTACTGAAGATACAGAACTAGATGGCGTTGAAATTCCTAAAGGTTCAGTAATTCTAATTCGCTATGGATCAGGAAATAGAGATGAGGACCTATTTGAAAATCCTGATAAGTTTGATGTTACAAGAAAGAATGCCCGAAGGCACATAGCATTTGGACAAGGTATTCATGTTTGCTTGGGTATGAATTTGGCTAGAAAAGAAATGTATACAGCTTTTCCAATAATATTGGATAGACTAAAAAATATGAGATTCTCAGAAGGAAATAATTTTATTTATAGCCCTAATGTCTTGTTAAGGGGATTAGATAATCTATATATCGAATTTGACAAAGTTTAATTAACTTTTGTTTTATCAATTACTTTATACTCTAAAATTTTATTTGAAATAATAGATTGCGTATCACTTTTTCTCAATTGCTCATAATAATCTCTTGTAACTTCTGATAAAATATCATCCAAGGCTAATTGCTCCATTGCAGTTTTGTTAAATACATTAATAAGATGATAACCAAGAGAAGATTTTATTGGGCCTTGCCAGTTATTTATATTTTTTTGTAATGAAAAAATATTTTTTGCCCCAGATTCACCAAAATGACCAACAATGAAAGAATAAGGTTTCTTTGAATAATTTTTTGATAAGGGAAAACAATTCCCCCTGTATTTATCAGATCTTTTAATTTTTCAGAATCAGGTTCCACGCTTAATTTTATTAAATAAGACTTAGCGCTTTCCTCTGTATCAAAAAAAAATATGAGAAAAAGATATCGTTTCAGGTTCGATATATTGCAATTTATTTGTATCAAAAAATTTGTTTACTTCACTGATTTCAATACTATCAATATCGATAATCTCGCCGACTAGTGCTTGTTGTCCTAATTGAGCAAGTCGTGCTGATATTATTGAATCAATCTTATCTAATCCTAATTTTTTAGCCTCCCTTGCTAAAACTTCCCTTTTGATAAACTCTTTTTTTAATTGATTTATTTGCTTATCAGATAAAGTGCTAAAATCTTGGTTATATGGATTCTCAGAATCAAGGTTGTTAAAATAAAAAACCTCTAGGTTTCTATTATTTACGATAATTGTATCTTCATTAATATCTGAGGTAGGTTGGATTGTACTTAGAACTATTATTGACAATCCAATTATCAAACCAACAATTACAACAATTTTTTTTCTCACTATGGATTATACCATATTGATGATGTGTAAGCTCTTTCTTGATGCGTTTTTGGAACATACGATGGAATATCAATTCCAAATACCGCACTATCGTAGGTTGTCCAGCGAGGTGTTGGTATTTCTAAAACTCTAACATAATAAAATGCAGATTGATTTGGATTAAAATCTGGATCTTCCCAAAAAGTTGAGATATAGGCTTCGCCAATTGAATTAGAATAAGTAGCATTTTCTATATCAACAGTATTTTCACCTGCATCATCAGAAATCGCTATATCATATATCTTTTCTTTTGATCTACCATATGAGTCAACCCATCCCTTAATAACCTGAACTCGTTCAATATTTGCACCATTTGGATCCTTTGAAACCATAACTAAAAATCCTGGAGATTTCCCTCTCTCTCTTGGTCCCAAGTCTGAGCCCATAGGAACACCTTCTGTATAACCAATTTCAACAAAATTCGGTTTATAGGAATCTTCTTTTGAGAAGTTCCAACCTCCAAAGAATCTTACTGCCATTCTTGGTCCAGTCGTTGCATATGTTTCTTTTCGTTTCATTGCATCGAAAATTTCCTCACGAGTATTTTCTCTTGCCCAGACAGCTGCATAACCTGATGCAGAGATTAACCAATTGCGCCATAGATCTCCTTGACCGTCTCCATCAGGTCTATCGCATCCTGCCATACAATTACTCATACGGCCTGGCCCAGGCTCTGAATCAACAAATTTTCCAAAGAAATTATCCTCAGCTGATGCTGCTAATGCTGTATGATTGTCAGTACTTCCTATTACGCCAAATTTGAATGGATTCACACCAATTTTCTTTTGTATTTCCAAACCTCTTCTTAATGCAGGCCGAACATAGCTGCCTCTATATCGATCAGTTTCACTTTTTTTGTATCTATAACATTTATAATTATCTGAATTGGCGCATTCTCCTGTGTTACTCAACTTTTCTAACCTGTCAGTTTCATTTCTTCCTATGTTTCCTTCCCATGTCTCATAATCTGCAAATGGATCATCAGGTGATACAGCTGGATGTGTTTCACTATCTCCTTTAACTTGCGTTGCCTCTACTAATGGCTCCCATCTATTACGCATATCCGCGTAAGTACGATCAATGGCTTCTCCGTAAGAATTTTTAAGGGGGAACATTCGTCCGCCACTTATATTACTGTTATGCGAAATAGAGATAGCCTCACCACCAGTATTTTTATTATAATTTTCTAAGAAATTCCAAAGGTCTTCAGGTTTATCACTATCTAGTGCTGAAAAAGGTATTATCTCTTGAGCCTTTTTTGCATCATCCTTAAATATAACAACCCTATGAAGGTTGTCACCTGTCGGCGCAGGAGTCCACTCATAACCAATAAAAGCCGTAAAAACGCCTGGCTGATTAAATCTATCAACATTTTCGGTAATTTCTTTCCAAATAGGTACATATATTTCTTTATTAAAAGATACCTCTTGATTGCCGTTAAGGCCTTCAACAAATTCGGTAAAGAGTCTAGGATCATCATTATCCATATAATCTCTCCATCTTTTTCCTAGAGGTCTTTTGATAAGATCTTCATCACCGGCTTGAATTCTTTTAAAAACACCGAGATAAGTTGCGTGATCTGAAACCATAAAAAAATCAAGTGGAACCCTTAGTTTCGCTTTTACTCCACTTTCAGATGTTACTTCCTCTCCTCGGGCAAAACGAAACGCGTCACTTGGCGTTAAATTTGCATTTCCTATTGACCAAGCATCAGCCGATTCATTGGTATGGAGATGCGTATCTCCCCATAACAATTTATTAGGATAATTTTTTCCCACTGCAGGAGAGTATTCGTTTGCCTGTAAATTAGTAATTAATAATAAATATGTAAAAAATATAAAAAAACTTCTTACGAACATAATCTGTCTCCCCTCCAAAGAGTTACTATATTAAATAAACATGATGAAATAAGAAATGTAAAGCGACCACATTAATTGGTCGCTTTATTATATTTTAATATTCCCAGGCTAACTCGACACCTAGAACACGTGGATTGCTATAAAACGCAAGGTCAAATAAAACAGACACATTAGTAACAGCTACTTTGTCTACGTCATCAGCAAGATTTTTACCATATGCAGAAATTCTCCAATTTCCTTCAGCTGGTATATAATCAATACTAGCATTTAATAAGCCCCTAGCATCAATATCAGCAGGCGCATAACCGGTAACACTAGCATTTAAATCATCGTGATATTGCCACCCAAGGTTAATAACTGTTGAAGCATTATTTGCCATATCAATACTATAAGACATATTAATAGCAGCAGTTATATCAGGAGCATTTTGTAATGGTAGACCTGAGTAGTCTTGAGCGCCTGTGCCAAACACGTCAGCAAAATATTCTTCATATCCAGCATCATTAAATGCTAAAGCTACACCCAAATTAAAGTTATCGTTTGGAACCCATTCAATTTCAATCTCTATACCTTTAATTTCAGCTTCAGCCGCATTAGCAGTAATAGTTTCTTGTGGGTTTGGACAACCACAGTTAATCAGAGGTCTAATAACAGTTCTTTGAAGATCTTCAAATCTCATAAGATAGAAAGCTACATTTGTTCTTAAGGTTGATCCCCAATCAGCTTTTAAACCAATTTCAAGAGCGTCCACACTTTCTTCATCAAATGGACCTAATGTAGTAGGAGTACCTCCTCTACCATTAAAACCACCACTTTTGAATCCTCTAGCAAGTGTAGCATAAAGCAACTTATCTTCATCAATTTGATAATCAATACCGACCTTAGGTCCAAAATTAGACCATTCATCATCCTTATAAATTTCTGCTGCTACATTCCCAACTGAAAAAGGTTTTTGCATAAAGCTTTTTTCCTCTTTCGTATAACGGCCACCAAAACTAAAGTTTAATCGATCACTTATAGCGTAAGTTAAGTCAGCAAATACAGATTGTTGTTCATGGGTTTGAGAAGTTACGCCAATAATATGTGCCAGAAATGCACCGGAAGTATTAATAAATGTATCCCTTCTTAATTCATATTCCTGTTCAAAGTAATAAATACCTGCAGTCAGAGAAAGTCTATCGCTTAAATCGGTATTATATCTAAGCTCTGTAGATTTTTGTTCATGAGGTTCTGTACGAACAATGCCAAACATAGGAGCATCAGTCCAATCTATTTCCCCTTTATACTGGTATTCGGTTTCCCTGTAATTTGTAATTGATGTTAGAGTACCACCTTCTAATTCCCATACAGCCTCAGCAGTTAGGCCTTTTATATCTGCATGAATATAACCGGGACCATAATTATAAGTCCCTATATTAGAGTAACCAGTACCTGGCCGACCATAGACTCTGCTCAAAACCATATTTGGTTTTGCAGCATTTATAGCTGGAGTTGGTTCACTTCTATCTTTAGAATATTCACCTATAAGAGTAAGTGTGAAATTTTCATTAGGATTAAATTCCAACATTGGTCTTACTGAAAAAAGATCATCGCCACCAGTATCTTGATAGTCTCCATCATATTCGTAGCTCATTTGACCTGAGACTGAATAATCAGGATGCGTTAGATATCTAGCTTTATAAAACCCGTCACTTTTTTGCTGTAAAACTGAAATTTTAGCATTTAAAGTATCTGATAAAGGCGCTTCAACTGCTACACGTAAATCTCTTCTACCATATTCACCCATAGTTAGACGAGCTTTAGCACCAAATTCACCGGTTGGTCTTTTTGAACGAACTACAATTGCTCCGGCAGTTGTATTTCTTCCAAAAAGAGTACCTTGCGGTCCTCTTAAAACTTCCACTTGCTCAACATCAAAAAGATCTAAATTACTATTACTAGATCTTGGGACATAAACACCATCAATAAAGATACCAATTGGTGGATCAATCGTAGAGTCAATATCAGAATTACCAATACCTCTCATAAAAACTGCAGCGGAATTACTAAAACTTCCACTTGCAGCTTGGTTAATAAGCAGATTTGGAACACTCATACCTAAGTCTTTTAAATCAGTAGCATAAAGTTTCTGAATCTTTGCATCTGTTAAAGCCGTGATTGTCACAGGAGTTTCCTGTAAAGGTTCCTCTTTTTTACGTGCAGTAACAATTATTTCCTCAATACCAGTAAAAGATTCTGTAGCTTCTGATTGAGCTAAACTCTCTTTACTAATAATTAAGCCTACTAAAGCAAAAAAGATTATAAAATATTTAATGTTCCCCATAATTATATCTCCCCAACATTATTATTATTAGAGTATAAATTAGAGTGATTCTCTAAAAAGAAGAAAAAAATTTATATGTATATTTATATGTTATATAAATAAAAAAGGGCGCTTGAAGCGCCCTTCTTATAATACATTTATAGCTTTAGAATTTAGCTTCAAATTCTACGCCAAAGTATCTTGGCCTATTCACTGTACCAAAACTCCATAATCCAGGAACATAAACAGGTGTAGAGTCTGATGCGCTTGTAGCGTTAACACTTGAAGCCACATCAAGGAAATGAAGAAGATAGTCTTCATCACCAAGGTTTTTACCGAATAAAGATAATCTCCAATTTTCAGTCTCATAACTTATAGAGGCATCAATAATACCATGCGCTTTGTTACATGCAGGGTTTGCTCCATAGTGTGCTTCAATAGCTTTAAAGTTATTACCTTGAACACAATAATCATCTTTCCATCTATAGTTTAAGCTTGAGACTATGAAATCACCATTAGTAAGTGCATATTCATGTAAAGCTCCAAGAGCTAAAGTCATTTCAGGTGCTCTTCTTAAATCAAAGCCACTTTTATCTACCATATTACCAGCGCCATCTTGAACCATGTAGTTATCATAATTAGCGTCCAAGATACCTAAGTTAGCTGTTAAAGTAAGACCTTCAGTAGGAATCCAAAGAGATTCAATTTCAAGACCATCGATACTTACTGCCGCAGCGTTTTGAACAATAGTCAAGGTCACCGCGCCATCTGTACCTGGTAAAACAACATCTTCTTGTTTATCAGTATAATCAACAGTGAATGCAGATGCATTAAATTGGAAAGTATTGTTTGCCCAAATTGTTTTGATACCAAATTCAAAACTTTCAACTGTTTCTGGGTCATATGGACCAGCATTGTTTGCGCCAGTTGCTCTTCCGTTAAAGCCACCAGATCTAAAGCCTTCAGAATAAGTAGCATAAGCAATACCATTTTCTAGTTCATAGGTTAAACCAACTTTTGGAGTAAAGTCATCCCAACTTTCTGTGCCTGTAAATGTTGCATTTTCTCCAGTGACTGGATCAGTGTAATCATTCTGTGCTGTAGCAGCAGGAACATATCCGGGACATTGACCCCAAGACCTTTGAATAATTCTTGGATCTGGATCAGATGAACCAAACCAATTAAATATCGGTGTCTCATCACCTGCATTAATTGTAAACATTTGACAGAAATCTTTTTCTTCATCAATCCATCTACCACCAACGGTTAGTGTTATCTTATCAGTAACATCGTAATCAAGTTGACCAAAGAATGCTGTATTTTCTGTTGAATGAAGAGTTCGAGGAGAGTCATTAAAACCTCCGAAGAAGTATGTAGTTTGCCATGCATCATATTCACTATCCCAGAGATATCCTCCAAGTGTAAACTGACCATTAGTAAATTTAGATTCCCATCTAACTTCTATACTTTCTTGTTCTTCGAATTGAGGTCTTGAAACTCTGAATAACTCAAGAGCACTCGCATCAAATTCTTGTAATGAAGTTTCTTCCATTTCTCTTTTGCCGTAAACAAATACTATTTTATTGTTCTCGTTGATATCATATTCAACATTTAAGGTTACAGCTTCAACTTCAACACTTGCAGATTGTTCTGTATTTTGAAAAACTGTTCTATGAAAACCTAGATCAGAACCACCATTACATTCAGTAGCAATTGGTTGCCCTATAACAGCAAATAATTCTCCAGGTTGAGTAAAACATGATACAGGACGAACATCAGTTTGATCATCTATATCATCATAAGTTAGCTGAATTTGAAGATTGTCTGTAGGATTCCATAAAGCAGAAAAGCTATACGCCTCAACATCTACACCACCTTCATCAGTTTCTCTTGTAGCATTATAAAAATATTCACCACCATCTAATCTCATAGCGGTAAATTTAGTTGCTAAAGTTCCATTTAATAGAGCTGGTAGATTTAAAACTGCCTTTACATCAGTTTGAGAGTCTTCAGCAGCTGTAATATTAATTTTTCCGCCAAATTCTCCAGTTGGCTTAGATCTAATAACATGAACTAGACCACCTATTGTATTTCTTCCAAACATTGTTCCTTGAGGACCACGAAGAACTTCAATTCTCTCAGCATCCCAAGTATTTAAAAGAGCTCCTGTTGCTGTAGCAAGATAAATTCCGTCTTGATAAACTGCGACAGCAGGATCGAAACTTTTTTCAACATCATTCATTTGAACGCCACGAATAGAAATTGCTGCTGTTCCATTACCTAAAATTGGATCAATAATTAGATTTGGCGAAACGCCTGCTACATCCAATAAATCACGAGCAAATGTTTTTTCCAATGTTGCTGCGTCCATCGCGCTTACAGAAGAAGGCACATCTTGAAGGTTTTCTTCTCTTTTTTGAGCTGTTACAACAATTTCTTCAATTGAAGATGTAATTTCTCTTTGTGCATAACCAAAATCGAAAACAACTAAACTCATAAAGAATGAGATAGCTATTGATAAAATAGTAAATTTTTTAATATTCATAAATATGTCCCCACAATTTAAATAAATTAATAACTTTTTTTATTGAGCGTGAGATTTACAATACGCAAAGATAAAAACCAAGCTATTTTTGAATAAATTTAATAATTCACATTAAAATAGTTGTAATTTTACAACATTTTAATATTTTTAGTTATTTTTTTACCAGTTTTCACCAAAAGGTCTTAACCAATGATCAAATGTCCATGCTGATTTTGACTGATGAGCAATGTGCCAAACTTCAGAAGCTATATCATCTGGTTGAATAAAAAAATCATCAGGTTTATCTGGCCAAGCTTTCCTTGTCCATTCTAAATCAATAGCTGCATCAATAGTTATGTATGCAACATGTATACCTTTGGGGTTAAGATAACGAGCGAAAGATTCGGTTAATATTTTCTGAGCCGCCTTTGTTGATGCTGTTCCTCCAAAATTTGCTTTACCCCTATGTGCTGATGTATTTCCTGTTACGATTATAGCGCCCTTAGCTTTTTTAATCATTTCGGGAGCAACTTTTTGAGCTATTCTATGCAGAGCTAGAACATTTATATCAAAATTCGATTGTAATTCTTCAGAAGTGAATTCCAAAAAATTACCTCTAGTTCCTCTAACAGCATTATGAATAAAAACATCAGGATAACCAAAATCTTTTATAATATTGTCAATTGTACTGTTAAGATATTCTTGATTCCTCAGCTCACAAGAATAACCCTTACTATCCTCTAATTCGTCCTCAAGTGACTTTAGTCTCTCTTTATCACGAGCAATCATAGCGATTTTATAACCGCCATCTGAGAATCGACGAGCTATAGATGAGCCTGTTCCCGGTCCAACTCCTGTAATCAGAGCAATTTTCTTAGACATATTAATTTTTCAAGGAGAGCTCTTTTGCCCAATCAATCCCTCTTCTGAGTAAATCATAAAAAACTGGAAGATCCCAAGCACATCTCTCAACTTCAGGGTAGTATGCCATAGGCTCAGGCAGATCAATCATATCGTAATGTCCACGACAATGACCTAAGGTTAAGTATAAAACTTCACCTTTTTCTACAGGATGCAAATAGAAAACAGGAACTTTAGTTTTTTCCCAATTTTCTTCAACAAATCCGGGTGTATTACCTTCAAATTCTGTCTCTAATAAGACATGCAATTCCCCATGTGTTTCCATTAGATATAATTCATCATTAGTTTGAAAAGGTTCTACGCCCTCAACAAGATGATGATCGCCATCTGCAACAGTAACTGTATAAGGCTCTATTGGCGGATGAGATAAAAATTGAGAACCTAGGGTTTCCATAAATATTGGCGCAACCCTTGGACAATCAACTCTTCCATCTGAAAGAAACTGAAGTATCGAATTTGTTCCATGTAACGCTAACCATCTCTTACCATTTGCCACAAAATCCCTTAATACTTTTTGTTGCTCAAGAGTTGGCCTAACATCACATGTATATGTTATCAGAAAATCAGCATTAGAAATCGCATGTAGGTTAGAATAGTCCTCATATACTCTTGTACGAATTCTTTCATCTTCAGCAAGAAGTTTTAGAAGCTCTAAGCGGGCGAAATCAATATCATGATATTTTCCACCCGCAACAAGAACTACATCTAATCTTTTTTTAATGTCATCTGTCATTATTTATTACCCCCAGCAATCATTGAGCAGATTTTATATTAAAATTGTACGCCTTTAGTAAATCCGCCATCAATGACAACATTTGTGCCCGTGGTATGACCGCTAGCAGGACTCGCTAAAAAAGCTACAGTTTTAGCAATATCTTCTCCGGAACCATATTTACCTAGAGGAATTCCTTTTAAAGTAGCGTTATAGAAATCTTCCATATTATCTTTTATATAATTCCATGGACCGCCTTCAATATAAATAGGGCCAGGGCATATTACATTAGATCTAACTCCGTTTGGTCCTTCAGTTTGCGCAATATGGTTTGAGTAATTCAATAATCCTGCTTTAACTGCACCATAAGGTCCACTTCCAGGTCCTTGTTCAATAGCTGTTGTAGTCGATATTATTACAATTGAACCATTAGATTCCCTTAAAGCTTCTAATGAAGCTTCTACAGATCTGACAGTTCCCATAATATCTGTTTGGAAATTAGCAGCCCAACCATCTTCACTTGGGTTACCTCCACCAGCACTTACTTGTGGAACAAGAATATCTAAACCACCTAAATCACCTATAGCTGATGCTATCCATGTTTTTAATGCATCACCATCAGCAACATCAACAGCTCCGCCGATAGCATTAACACCTTTACCTTTTAATACTTCTAGAGCTGAATTAACATCATCAATATTTCGAGAGCAAATTGCAACATCAGCTCCTTCATCAGCTAATGCATGGGCAGAGGCTAATCCTATACCTTTACTTCCGCCTGTAATTATTGCTTTTTTTCCTTT
This sequence comes from uncultured PS1 clade bacterium, assembly GCA_902533755.1. Lineage (GTDB taxonomy): Bacteria > Pseudomonadota > Alphaproteobacteria > MED-G09 > MED-G09 > AG-430-B22. The sequence continues at coordinate 61,705 of CACANC010000002.1, read as the reverse complement.
TAAACCTAAATCCATAACTTCCTCCTTTTAAAATTACATTGGTCCAAATCCTGGAGGAGCTCCCCCAGGTATAAATTTCTTTTTTTCTTTCTTAGGCACTATAGCCTCAATTTTTCCGTCTACCTCCCTTACATCAAAGCATATTAATGGCTTTGTGGATAGATTTGTCATCGATTTTCCTGTTGATAACTCAAATCTTGCCCCATGATGTGGACATGCATAAAATCCATTCCTAAATCTTCCTCCAGATATACATTCATTTGCATGCGGGCAATTATCTTCGACCGCAAATAAATCTCCTTCAGTAGAACGCACAACCAGAACTTCTCTATCATTTATATCAAAAACTGCCTCAGATCCATTTTCAACATTAGTTGAATCACAGACAAAAACATAGGTTTCTTGCTCGCTCATAATATTACCAAAAAAAGATTAGATGATTATTCTTTATAGTTAGGGACTTGTCCGCCACCTTCCATAATTAATCTATCTACTACCTGATGAAAGTGAATAATTCTTCTTTCTTGTTCACCACACCACAATCCTCTATATGCAGGACTATTCATACCCTTTTGAACAAAAGGAAGATTATGAGCATCTTGATCAAGAACTTCTCCAAGGGTATGCTCTTCGCCATCTTTAATATAAATATGCTCTGGACGACCAGACGCATCTGCCTCACCTTGGACAGCTTCATCCATACCTGGATTTACTGTTGGCGCCTTATCATCTTCAACAGTCATATATGATGGAGCACTTGATTCAGCGGCTTCTGTGGCTTGCTTAGTTCTTTTGTTATTTGTATCTGTAGGAAGAGAGAACATTTGTAAATCATAAAGACATTTATTTGGATCTTCTGTGTGAGGTCTTTGAGTAAACATCATATAATTCGTAGCATGAGTATTCAAAGTAACATTTGGAAAAACGCAATAATGATAATCATCTGATAACTGGTCATCATTTAAACTTGAGAAATCCCAACCCATTTCATCTGCTCTCTCTCTTTGAGCTAATTGAATAGCTCTACGAGCTTCTTGAGCATTTCCTTTAAAGTCTTTAGGGTCAACGCCATTCTGCTCCATGTAAACCTCTAGATTTGGTCCGATCACTTCTTGATCAATATGGGGTCTAGGACTTGGTACTCCAAAAGGAACTAGATATCTATTGTGAATATCATAAAGATCAATTTGTACATTTTGATCATCTAACCAATCCATTAATTGCGGATGAGTTCCCCAAACATGGTAAGTTTCATTAAAAGCATCAACAGATGCCTTCCAATTACAATTCCATTCAACTGTCATGTCCATTACTAAATCCATTTTATCGAAGTTGTAAGCTTCAAGATGACCTTTAACAGGGCCAAGCCACTCATCAAGTGGTCTAACATCAGGATTTAATGAATACATAATCCAACCGTTCCACTCTTTACATGGAAGCTCAGTTAAGTGTAATGAAGGATCACAAACGCCCTGCGGAAAAGTATGAGGATCAGGAGCGTCAACTAGTTGACCAGCCGCATCATACTGCCATCTGTGATAAGAGCATTTAAAAGTTTTATCGATTTTTCCCATTTTTTGTTGAGCGAGGGTATTTCCTCTGTGTTTACATACATTATAAAAAGCTCTGGCTTTCATATCTTCACCACGAGTAATTAAAATTGAATAATTTCCAATTTCAGTGGTGATGTAATCATTTGCTTCTTTAAGGTCTTGCGATAAACCTCCTCTTAGCCATATTTTTGTCCATATATGATCCCATTCTAACTTCATAAACTCTTTAGAAGTGTATCTTTCTTTGGGTATATATTCATAAGATAAATTTGGTTCCGGCTCTTTATCGCCATGCAAACCTGGTTGAGCATATCTTATTAACGCCATTGCAATCTCCTAACAAAATCGTCTTATAATATTATGTGATAACTCTTTGTGTCCAGTAAAAATAATAACCAGTTTTTTTAATCATTTATCGATTGACCATAAGAAAAACTTAATCTTCTATAATGTGATGAATGGTGAGGAAAAAAATACTGTTGAAGTTGAAATGCAAAATAGAACATTTCTTGATCAACAAAAAGATAATATTATTGTTATAACTCGTGGGCATCCATTTGAACGAGATTCATTTTTTGAAATGATCGATTCAACGGGTTATCCATGGTCACATATTGAACACCCTGCAGCTCAAGAATATATAAGCTCAGGATCAGTAAAAAATTATAAAGCTATAGTTTTTTATGATATGCCAGGAATTAACTTCGAAACAGCCCCTCCAAAACCAACATTTATTGATCCAAGCAAAGAATTTAAGGAAGGTTTCCTAAGATTATTAAAAAAGGGAATCGGATGTGTGTTTATTCATCATGCAATTGCTGGTTGGCCAAATTGGGAGGAATACGGAAATATTATTGGTGGAAGGTTTTTGTATCAAGAAGGGAATGTTAGAGGGGTTAAAAAATCAGATTCAGGATATCGACATGATATTAAATATAAAGTTATAAAAGATGGAAAACATCCTATAACTAAGGGTATTGAAGACTTTGAGATTACAGATGAATTATATCTGGCAGAGTTTTTTGAGGATGACATTAATCCAATTTTAAGAAGTAATTTCGAATTTATAGATAAAAACTTTTATTCAGCTGCTCGCGCTCTTGAAGGAGAAATGTTTTCTAATAGAGATTGGTCTCATCAAGAGGGAAGCAATATTGTAGGATGGACAAAAAAATATGAAAATAGCCCAATAGCGTATTTACAATTCGGTGATGGACCATCATCATACAAGAATGAAAACTTTAGAAAGCTTATTAAACAATCCATTAATTGGGTTATAAAAGAGACAGGTTGATTAATAAGTAAAAATATTTAATATCGTAGTGAAATTTTTATTGAATATTACGATTAAAACTTTTAATCCTATTTGTGCATCCGTATATATTATGAGGAGGATATAATGCAATTAGCTAGAGAAGAACTTGAACAAGCCTATAAGCAAATGAAAACGATTAGGGAATTCGAGGAACACCTTCATAGAGAAATAATGACTGGGTCAATTCCTGGTTTTACACACCTATATGCTGGTCAAGAGGCAGTAGCTGTTGGTGTATGTGAAAATTTAACTGAAGCCGATTTTATTACATCAACTCATAGGGGCCATGGTCACTGTATCGCTAAAGGATGTGATGTGATTGGTATGATGAAAGAGCTCTATGGAAAAGCTGATGGCCTTTGTAAAGGTAAAGGTGGATCTATGCATGTTGCTGATATGGATGTAGGTATGCTTGGTGCAAATGGAATAGTAGGTGGAGGTCCGCCTCTAGCAACAGGCGCTGCATTAGCTGCAAAATTAGATGGAAAAGGTTCTGTTGCAGTATCTTTTGGTGGTGATGGATCTTGTAACCAAGGACCTGTTTTTGAATCAATGAATATTGCTGCGATACTTAAATTACCAAGTGTATTTGTATACGAAAATAATCGTTACTCTGAACACACACATTGTGATTATGTTATTGCATCTGAAAGTATTGCAAGTCGTGTTGAAGGTTTTGGTATTCACACGGTTAAGGCTAACGGATTTGATTTCTTTGAAGTACATGAAGTTATGAAAGAATTAATAGCAAAAGCTCGTGAAGGAAATGGTCCATGTGCTGTTGAGTTTGAGACTACTAGATTTTATGGTCACTTTGAGGGTGATCCTCAAAATTATCGCGCTAAAGATGAGTTAAAGGATGATCGCGAGAATAATGATTGTATAACTATTTTTAAAGATAAAGTTACTGAAGCAGGACTTCTTTCTGATGAAGATATTAATAAATTAGATGAAGAAGTGAATTCACTAATCGAAGAATCAGTTGATCAGGCAAAGAAATCACCTCTGCCTAATCCTGAAGATGTAACAACAGATGTATATGTGTCTTATTAGGGATTAAGGAGAATAGATATGACAGAAAAAACTTATAGAGAAGCCTTAACAGACGCGCTTTTTCTTGAAATGAGAAGAGATGAGAATGTATTTGTAATGGGAGAAGATGTTGTTGGTGGAACAGGCAGCCCTCATGCAGAACCAGGTTTTGTTGGAGGTGTTTTTGGTGTAACAGGTGGTTTACACGAAGAATTTGGTCTTGATAGATGCATTGATATGCCTATTTCCGAAGCTGGTATTGCGGGAACGGCTGCAGGAGCAGCCCTTGCAGGTAAGAGACCTGTTGCAGAAATTATGTTTTGTGACTTTATGGGTCTTTGTTTAGATCAGTTAATGAATCAGGCTGCAAAATTTAGATATATGTTTGGTGGTAAAGCTACTTGCCCAATGGTTTTAAGAACTACTTATGGCGCAGGAATGAATGCCGCTTCACAGCACAGTCAATCATTACATCCATTAGTTACAGCTATACCGGGTTTAAAAGTTGCAATGCCATCAACGCCCGCAGATGCAAAGGGTCTTTTATCAACTGCTATTAGAGATGATGATCCAGTAATATTTTTTGAACATAAAACATTATACACCATTACAGGTGATGTACCTGATGGAGAACATCTTGTCCCATTTGGTAAAGCTAGAATAGTCTCTGAAGGAGATGATTGCACATTAGTAGCAACAGGAAGAATGGTTTCTTTTTGTGAAAATGCTGCTCAAGCACTAGCTGATGATGGTGTTACTTGTGATATTATTGATCCAAGAACAACAAGTCCTCTAGATGAGGATGCTATCCTAGATAGTGTTGAAAAAACAGGTAGACTTGTTGTGGTTGATGAAACACCTCCGAGGTGCTCATTTGCTTCAGACATTGCTGCTTTAGCAGCCGGTGAAGTCTTTTCATCATTAAAAGCGCCAATCAAACAAATAACTGGTCCTCATTCTCCAGTCCCATTTGCTAAAGAGCTTGAAAATGAATTTGTACCATCTCCAACGAAAATTAGGGATGCTGTCGCTGAAGTTGTAAACTTTAAATAGGATATAAAATATGAGTAAGAAGATTGAAGCTCTTACGATGCCTAAATGGGGTATCGAAATGGAGGAAGGTAAACTTACTGAGTGGTTAATTGAAGAAGGTACTTCTTTTTCCAAAGGTGATCCTCTATTAGTAGTTGAGACTGATAAAATTTCAAATGAAATTGAAGCTGAATTTGATGGCTTATGTCGAAAAAAATTAGTTGATGTTGATGGAACATATCCTGTTGGAGCTTTATTAGCTGTTTTTGCATCAGAAGAAATAACTGACGATGAAGTAGATCAATTCATTACTGATTTTGTGCCTGTTGATTCTTCATTTCAACCTGAAAGTGCGGTATCAGAAAAAAAACCTGAGCCAACTGAACCAACTACTCCTCAAGAGAAACCAAAATCAAGTGGTGATTTACCTGATGCACCTCCTGAAAATGTTAATATTTCTCCCAAAGCTTGGGAAGTTGCACTTGAGCTTGATGTAGATGTTTCAACAATAACACCTTCAGGAAGAAGAGGAAGAATATCTGTACAAGATGTTGAACAAGCAGCTGATCCAGCTAAGCTTGCGGCCTATAAAGGTGAAGAAGGCGGTGATACTGGTTCAGTTTTATCTGCTGACAATCCTTCAGAGCTTATACCACATAGTGGAATGAGAAAAGTTATTGCCGAGAGAACAACAGCTTCAAAAAATACGGCTCCACATTTTTATCTTAATGTGGATCTCGATGCTAAAAAACTATCTGCTAAAAGAGAAAAACTAAATAAAGGCAAAGATAAAAAAGAAAAAGTTTCAATAAATGATCTACTAATTAAGTGTGTTGCTTCAGCATTAACAAAACATCCTGAAGTAAATATTAATTGGTCTGACGAAGGAATTTTACAATTTAAAAATGCTGATATCTCAATTGCAGTAGCCACTGATGCAGGATTAATTACACCGATTGTAAAAAAAGCTAACGAGAAATCCGTTGAGGAAATCTCTGTAGATACAAAAAGATTATCTGATCTAGCTCATAATAATAAGCTAATGCCCGAAGATTATCAGGGAGGTACTTTTTCAATATCAAATCTCGGTATGCTTGGTATTAAATCTTTCACAGCAGTTATTAATCCACCACAATGTGGAATACTGGCTGTTGGAAAACTTGAAGATGATAAAATTTCAGTAACTATGTCTTGTGATCATAGAGGGATTGATGGAGCTGTTGGGGCAAGATTCCTTCAAACTTTATCTGAAATCGTTGCGAGTGCTGAAGGCATCTAATTATCTATTAATAATAAATTAAACTTTTTCATCAGAGTCTTCCCAGTAAGGATCTCTTAAATTCCTTTTTAGAATTTTTCCTGTTGGAGCCTTTGGTAGTTCATCAATAAATTTAACAGATTTTGGTTTTTGGTATGATGCAAGATGTTTTTTTGCAGTATTGATAATCTCATCTTCACTTGCATGCATATCAGGCTTTAAAACTACATAGGCCTTTACTGACTCACCCCATTCATCATCAGGAATTCCAAAAACAGCTGTTTCTAATACTGCCTCATGTTTACAAATTGCTTCTTCAACCTGGACAGAATATATATTTTCTCCACCAGAAATAATCATATCTTTTGCTCTATCTTTAATAAAAATATAATTATCTTGATCCCAAGTAGCTATATCACCTGTCCACATCCAACCATTACGAATAGTTTTTTCTGTTAAATCAGGTCTCCTAAAATATCCAACCATGTTAGCGTCAGATCGAACAATAATTTCACCAGGTGTTTCACTATCATTTGGAACTGGGTTTCCATCTTTATCAACAACCTTAACCGATGTAACAAAACCCTCTCTTCCGCAGGATTTTAATCTCTCTTCATTAACACCCTCAATAGCTGCCTTTATATGATCTTCTTGGGATAGGAAAGTCATTGTTGTGCCTTCAGTTTGTCCATAACCTTGAATGATTTGACATGGTAATTTAGTGAGAACCTCTTTTATAACTGTTGAAGGCATTGGGCCTCCACCGTATTGAACACATCTAAGACTACTAAGATCATATTTATTAAAATTTTCTACTGCCATCATCCAGTTCAACATTGTTGTTATGCCTAAAAAACCTGAAACTTTTTCTTGTTGAATCAAATCTAGAGCTAATTTTGCATCAAAATTCATGAGAACTATTGGACAGCCATGCGCCGTATAGTTCATAGCTAATAAGACTGGGATATGAAACATCTGCCCGGTCAACATATAAACATCAGAGGGCACTATTCTCTCAGCAACTGTTTGGTTGAGCATTCCGAAATAAGCAGATTTGTGTGTATGTAAAGCTCCTTTCGATTCTCCAGTGGTTCCACCAGTATAAAGAATGAAAAACGGATCTTCATCACCCACAGTTTGAGCTTGCATAACCTCTTCGTTCGAAGAAGACTCGATTAACTTTTCAAATGTATTATCGCCTCCAGCTCCATATTCTATCCAGTGATCTACAAAATTAATTTCCTTCTGAAGCTCAGACTTTATATCTTTAAATTGCGCCTCGCAGATGAAAACTTTTGGTTCACCATTTTCAATAATTTTAGCAATCTCAGTTTTTGCCAAACGCCAATTCAATGCATGTGCAACTAAACCAGCCTGCCCACAAGCAAAAAATAAAGCCAAATATTCAATAGAATTCTGTGAAAGGATAGATACCCTATCCCCTTTTTCTAAACCAAGTGACAGAAGACCATTCGCAATTTTTTTTACTAAATCATCAAGTTCTTTAAATGTTATTCTTCTTTTAGATGTATTATCATAGACAGCCCATGCATTAGGTTGTCTTTTGGCCTGTTTTGAAGTTATTAAACCTATATTAATCATTAATCTATCTCAAAGGATCTAAAAATTCGCGTGTATAAGTACCATCAAGGCATTCTAAAAGATCAGGTACTATATCTTTAAAATGTCGAGTTTGCTGATGCTCTTCATCCATCTCCTCAGTTTCAAATGATTCAATGACTGCATAAGTATTTTCTTCTCTTAATTTATAAAATTTGTAATACAAGCAGCCCTCTTCATTCTCTTCCACAGCTTTTTCAAGTTTTTCGCAAGCCTTTATAAACTGATCTTTTTTTTTAGGGAAAATTTTCATCTTAGCTATAAAAGTGAAAGCCATCATTATCCTCATTTATTAGTTGTTTTTCTTCATTAATATTTGCATATTAACATTATATTTCCAATATGATTTTGGTTGAGGGAGGAAATGAAGTGGCTTCAAAAGAATTTAGAAATATTGCTGCACTTGCAACAAACTATAATGATAATAATAAAGAAGAAAACTGTCTAATCGTTGACGATATTAAAAGAAGTAATTTTGAATTCTCTGAAAATATTTTGCTTCACGCAAAAAGATTTATAACTCTTGGTTTAAACAAAGGGGATAAAATAGGAATACTACTTTTCAATTCAATTGAATATTTAGAATTAATGTATGGAGCAATGTATGCAGGGTTATCGCCTGTATGTATAAACGCGAGATACAAAACACATGAATTAGATTATGTTTTAAAAGACAGCGGATGCAAATATTTATTCATCTCTTCAGAGTCAGATGAAATAACTAATTTCTCTGATCTCATATTGTCAGTTTTAGATACAAATGATCAAAACATTGACTCACTTATCAATACCTATGTCATAGGGGGTGCTGAAGATGACAGATTGCTTAATTTTGATGATTTTTTAAACTTAGATACATCATCAGAGAATCTTGATGAACCTAAAAGTGAGGGAGAGGATACTGCATTCATTATGTATACATCCGGCACCACATCAAATCCAAAAGGATGTCCTTTGAGCCATAATAATATGATGCATGCGACAGAGGCAATGATGGAAAGATGGAATATATCTAGCAGTGATGTTTTTTGGGATCCTTTACCAATGTTTCATATGTCTTCAATACTTCCTTTTTCAGCATGTTTAATGGCTAAATCAGAATTTATTTCTACAGTCCATTTTGATCCCGATAAATCATTAAAAGTTCTTGAAGAGTCTGAAGTTTCAATTGCCTTTCCTGCATTTCCTGCTGTTATGCTAGCTCTTGTTAATCACCCTAAATTTAGCTCTTCAAAATTATCTAAACTAAGAATTATTAATAATGTTGCGCCAGTTGATACATTAAGATCATTTCAAGAAGCATTACCTGACGCAAAACAAGTTTCGGCATATGGTTTAACTGAAGCTAGTGGTGTTTGCGCATATGGTTCACCAGATGATCCTCTTGAAAAAAGAATTACAACTAGCGGAAGACCATTTAATGGCGTTAAAATTAGAATTATTCACCCTGAAACAGGGGAAGAAATGCCTTCAGGAGAAAAGGGTCTAATTGAAATAAGTGGACCAACAGTATTTAAAGGTTATTTAAATGATCCAACTAAAACTAAAGAAACTATATCTTCTGATGGATGGCTATCAACAGGGGATTTTGGTTCATTGAGTGAAGATGGATTTATTAGTTATCACGGAAGATTGAAGGATATGTTAAAAGTTGGTGGTGAAAATGTTGCTGCTTTAGAAATTGAGTCTTTTTATAATAATTATGAAGGAGTCATGATTAGCCAAGTTATCGGTGTTGATGATGAAAGGTTAGGTGAGGTGCCAGCTCTTTTTATTGAAAAAAAAGAGGGAGCAAATATAACTGCTGAGGAACTCATAGAATCTGCAAAAGGAAAAATCTCTAATTTTAAAATTCCACGATATGTTGTTTTTGTTGATGACTGGCCGATGTCATCAACGAAAGTGCAAAAATTCAAACTAAAAGAATATGATTTAGGTAAAAAGGTTTTTGGATAATTTATTCTATTCCAAAGGCAATACTCTATAATAAATTATTTTATCGTCTTTTATCTCCACTAAACCAAAAAAAGGTTTTTTAGATTTATCTGTACCAATAACATTTGCTTTGAAGGCGCCTAATTTACCATCAGAAACAACATTTTCAACTTTATGAATGATGCCTTCAATCTGCATCTCGATAATTCTTTTATGTAAAAATTCTCTTACTTCTTTTCGTCCGTTGAAAGCATCTCTAATATTACTCTTATGAGCATCATGTTCCCATACTTGGTTATGAACCCATCTAACATCATTATGCATTGCTTCTGAAGCCTCATCTGCTTTCGCTGTATCTATATTATCAAAATAAATATCCTGTAGAAGGTGAAATAACTTTTCTTCATGTTTGTTTTTAGACATCGAAAACCTTTGCTGGATGCTCTGGATCAACTATCTCTTGAATCTCAAATACATTTCCATCACAATCTCTTCCATATGTTGCTTTAACTTGACCAAAGTCCTTAGGAGGAGCATGAAAATCGACACCATTTTGAAGCAATCTCTTATATTCATCTTCAATATTGGTAACATCAACACAAACATGTGTATGACCATGATTATTAACAGGTCTATTTTTATCCATTGGCTGAGATTGAGGTGAAGAATACTCAAAAAATTCTATCATAATATTTCCACATTTTAAGAATCCCTGCTTAGCTGAGCTATCCTTTAATCCAACAACATCGTCAATTTCTTTTGAACCTTTAGGCCATTCTGTTCTAGCTACCTCTTCAAAACCAAAATTTTTTGTATACCATGTCATAAGCCTTTCAATATCTGGCGTCGATATTGCTGCATGGTGCAGGCCATTAATTGTCATAATTAGTCCCCTCAAATAATTTGACTAAATTAAAATTTACTACAGAGTCGGTAAAAAACAAAATTAGAAAGGATAAAAAATGAATAATGAAATATTAGAGCCTGTGATCTGTATGGCTATTCTTACTTTTTTTATGATGATTTGGATGTATGCTACACGCATCCCAGCTTCTAAAACTCTCGAGGATCAAGGTGTAAACCTTGAGGACTTATCTCATCCCTCTAAACTAGGAGGAGTTTTTCCAAGTAAAGTAGAGAGAGTTGCTGATAATTATAACCATCTTTTTGAACAACCAACCGTATTTTATGCAATATCTTTTATAATTTGGGCATTAAATATGACAGATAGTTTTTATTTAACCTGTGCCTGGCTATATTTTCTCATCCGCTTGATTCATTCAATATTCCAGGCAACCTTAAATCTAGTCTGGGTAAGATTTGGTTTATTTATGTTTAGTTGGCTTATATTGGCATTGATGATTTTTAGACTTAGCTTTAATGTATTTATATAATAAAGGAGATAACCAATGTCTGAACTAGAAAAAAGATTAGAAAAACTTGAAGCTCATGATGAAATAAAATCTTGTTTAACTCGATATTGTCGTGCCTTAGATTGGGTTGACGAAGATTTATTAAAAACTTGCTTTGTTGAAGATGGTTATATCGATTACGGTTTTTATGCTGGTGACGCAAAGGGATTTATTCCTGTTGTAATGGAAGTAGAAAGAAATGGTCATAGTTGGCATTTTCTTGGTACCGTGGCAATAGAACTTAATGGTGATACAGCTGAGGTAGAGAGTTACGGTTTAACTGTAGGTGGTGATGTTGATAATGGACACCTACCTAATGTAAATGTCTATTGTGGAAGATATCATGATGAATTTACAAAAACATCTGAAGGTTGGAAAATAAGTCGTCGCCTTTATATACTTGATGCAAATTTTCCTGCAAGCTCAGGAGATATAAACGAAGCATTACAAGGTCTTTTTTCAGGTGTTGATCTTAGAACAAATAACGATAAATATAGGAAATTATATTAATAAAATAGGAGATAAAAATGTCCACACTTCTTGCACATATAAAGATTGTAGAAGGTCATGAAGAAAAATTTGAAAATATTTCTAGAGAACTTTATGAAAAAACACATTCTAACGAGGATTCAGTAATTCACTATGATTATTGGAGAGGCAGAGAAAAAGGGTCTTACTATACTCTTCTAGCATATCCGACATATTTAGATTTCTTAATAACGCATCAAATAAGCGACCATCATGAGGCAGCTGCTGGTAATTATGGTGATATTATCGAGGACATTGATCTTGAGTGGGTTGATCCAGTGGAGGGAGCATCTAAATTAGGGAATACTGAAATGCAAGAAGTTCCTGATGATGCATCTGATCTTGCAAAAGAGTATGGGGAAACTCATGCTGCGATAATTCAAGATTGGTGGTTGGCCCTAAGAAAAGCTTAATAAAAAATTTTGAGAAATATTATGATATTTAGAAAAATTAATCTTCTAATTATATGCGCTATTATTAGCATTAATTTAACGGGCGCGCCAAGCTCTGAAAATGATAGATCAGTATTGCTAAGTAGTGCAAATGAATCAAAATATGCAGAAATATTTAATAATAATTGCGTGAGTTGCCATAGTGGTGGTGTCCCAAGGGCTCCTCATTTAACAACTTTTCAGGTGATGTCTGCAGATTATATTTTAAGCACATTAAATGGAGTAATGTCTTCGCAAGCAGAAGGTCTTAGTGAAGAAGAAAAAGTAGGTATTTCCGAATATATTACTGGAGGAAAAGTTTCTGCAAGCTTACCAGATCCAAATTTCTGTAAATCAAATAACAAACCTATAAAATTAAGCCAAAAAAATTCATATATGGAATGGGGCTATGATAAAGAAAATTCTAGATATGCTAAATCAAATTTAAATTCTAAGAATGCAAAAAATTTAAAATTAAAATGGGTATTTGCATATCCTTCAGCCACTAGAGCACGCTCACAACCTTCAGTTTCAGGTAATACAATCTTTGTTGGCGGTCAAAATCTTTATTTATATGCGCTAGATCGTGAAACGGGCTGTGTTAAATGGAGAACAAAAGTCGATGGTGAGATAAGATCTGCTCCGGCAATAAATTTTTCTGATGAGGGTAACTTTATATTTGTAGGTGACTATGAAGGGAATCTATACAAAATTGATCCTTATAATGGAAATAAGGTATGGGTTAAATCTCTTCGTTATCACCCAAGAGTTATTCTGACAGGTTCAGTAAGGGTTGATAATGGAGTTGTTTATGTACCACTATCATCTAGGGAATGGGCAGATGGGGCAGATCCAGAGTATCAATGTTGTTCTTTTAGAGGTGGAATTATGGCGTTAAGCGCCAATAATGGAAGTGAATTATGGACATCTTACTCCATACCATTACCACCTAAAGCAACTGGAGAACTCAATAATATGGGAGTAGAAATTCTAGCACCTTCTGGAGTTCCTGTTTGGAATTCTCCAACATTTGATACCTTAAGAAATCTTATTTATTATGGAACAGGTGAATCTTATTCATCACCTGCTGCCGATACAAGTGACTCTATAATAGCCATAAATAAGATAAATGGAGATATTGAGTGGGTATACCAAGCAGAAAGCGGTGATGCCTGGAACATGGGTTGTTTTGTTGAGGCTGATGCAAATTGTCCTGAAGAAGATGGACCAGATTGGGATTTTGGAGCATCAGTTGTACTTGCAAATATAGATGGTAAAGATGTTTTGTTTGCTGGAAGAAAATCAGGACATGTTTATGGCCTTGATCCTGATAACAAAGGTAAGCCACTATGGATTAAAAGAATTGGGAAAGGTGGATTTGCTGGTGGAGTCCATTGGGGAATGGCAACAGATAACAAAAGTATTTTTGCAGCTGTTGCAGATACAAATTTTATCAATAAATTTCCAGGCCCTGCTAGACCTGGAATATATTCACTTGACGGGATGTCAGGAAAACTTAATTGGAAGTTTACTCCAGTCGATAGATGTTCAGAAAATTCAAAACCTGCCTGTGATGTTGGTATTTCTGCAGCACTTACAACAACAAATGACCTGGTAATTGGCGGAGGTTTTGATGGCTGGGTTTATGTTTTGGATAAAAATAGTGGTGAACTTCTCTGGGAATTTAATACAAATGTTGATTTTACCGAACTTGCTGGAATAGAAGCGAGTGGCGGATCAATTGAATCTGATGGCCCAGTTATAGTGGATAATAATTTGCTAATTAATTCTGGTTATCAGTATGGTGGTAGATTAGCTGGAAATGTTTTGTTGAATTTTGAAATTTCTGAATAAGAAATATGATGACCTATTTTTTTTTATAAACTAGGCATGTCCCTTTAAAAGTAAGCAAATCAATCTCGTCTTTTCTTTTTAGTCCGTGATCAAAAATTACTACACCCCTCTCATTCGATGATGTATCGCTCTTCGACAAACATTTTGACCATACATATACTTCATCTCCAGGTCTTAATGGATTCTGCCACCTCACATTTTCCCAACCGATTCCACATACAAATTTAATGTCACCATTTGCGTCATGATCAAGTAATCTCCAGATTGCGGCAACATGAATTCCGCTCGCTATTAAACCCTTAAAACTAGATTCTTTAGATGCTTCTGGATCTGAATGAAACCATTGAGGATCATATTTTTCAGCAAAATCAATTATTTCTTTTTCTGTCATGATTAGTGATTTTGATTTTCTTTCTTCACCAACATCAATATCTTCATAATACCTCCAATTCATAGAGCTACTTATCATATATCTAGATCACCTTGTGTTATTGAAGGCCAAAATTTATCTGCACCATTGGAAATCGCTTTTTCTCCAAGAACTTTAGACCATTCACTGCCCGAACCATACTCCGCTCTCCATGCCCATAATCTTCTTGTTGCAAAATGAAGTCCATGCTCATAAGTGAAACCAATTGCACCATGCACCTGATGTGCGATGCCAGCACCGACTGATATAGCATCATCAATTCTACTTTTTGCAACCGCAATAGCAAAATCTGGATTACCTTTATCCATCGAAGAACATGCAAAATCTGCTGCCACAGATGATGCAGCAACATGTGTAGATAAAACTGCAAGGTCTTGCTGTATTGCTTGGAATTTTCCTATTGGCCTACCAAATTGAATTCTTTCATTTGCATATCTAACGGACTGGGTCAATATAGACTCAAGGGCTCCTGCCATCTGATTTGATCGCATTAGAGCTCCTAACTTTTTTATTAAACTTGAGTCGCAACTAACTTTAGAGCTCTCAATAAGTGAAGCTTTGTCTAATTCAATATATCCTCTATTTTCTAAAGCAATATTGTTATTATCCTTTAAGTTATTTTTATCAATCTCAATTAATCCAACTTTTAAATCACTGCCATCTTTATATAAAACCACACCATGAGTTGAGTGAGAAGCAAAAGGTGTTCTTGGTGAACTTCCTGATAATAAATCTTTTTCAGCTACAAAAGCTCCATTAAGTATCGTTAAAATTGAATCTGCAGGTTGTGAAATTCCTGCCAGACTTAAAACATATGAGGCAACAATATTTTCTGCCAAAGGAATAGGTGCTTGATATCTACCTGAAGCTTTGAAAAGAATACCAGCATTCATCCAGTTGCCACCAACTCCTCCTAGTTCTTCAGGAACTAATATTAGATTCAAACCATTAGCAATTACTTCAGACCATAATTCATCAGGCCATTTACCTTTTTCAGCTTCAATTATGCAGTTTTTTGTAACATGATCGCTAAAAAGTTTTTCAGCTGTATCAGACAATAATTGAGATGTCTCATCAGTCATTATCTTAAACCTAATCCCCTTGCAATAATTCCCCTTAAAATCTCTCTTGTTCCACCTCTAAGAGAGAAAGAAGGAGAAATCTGAGTCAATATGGCAAGATATTTTTGAAAATCATTACCTTGATTATCTGGCTCTAAATCCATTAGCCTATGAGCTATATTAGGCAAGTCCTGCTCGAAAACGGCCCCAAGATCTTTAACAACTGAAGCTTCTAATGCTGGATTCTCTCCATCATTTAACATACCTGCAACAGAAACTGACATTTGTCTTAAAGTAGTTAGATGTGCCATTTGTCTTCCAATTTCTGTAACACCTTCATAATCATTTCTTTCTGAAAACTCTTTTACTAATTCTTGTAGCAGGGCATAACTTGATAAATACCTCTCAGGACCAGATCTTTCTAAAGCTAATTCTGCAGTAACCTGATTCCATCCATCACCTTCCTTGCCAACAAGCATAGTTTCTGGAACCTCTACATCTTCAAATACGACTTCATTAAAATGATGTCTTCCTGCGAGATCAATAATAGGTCTTATTGTTACTCCTGGAAGCGATAAATCAACAATAAATTGACTGAAACCTCCATGTCTATCTTCTTCTTTTGATGTCCTAAAAAGAGCTATCATATATTGGCAGCGCTGTGCCCCAGAAGTCCACAATTTTGTTCCATTTACAATATATTTATCACCTTTTTTTTCTGCCTTAGTTCTCAATGCAGCAAGATCTGAGCCAGAATCAGGTTCAGACATTCCAATACAGAAATATGTTTCACCTCTAAGAATACCAGGTAATATTTTCTCTTGTTGTTCAGGTGTTCCATATCGAATTATAAGTGGCCCAGATTGACGGTCAGCTATCCAGTGAGCGCCTACAGGAGCCCCTGCAGTTAACATTTCTTCGAGCACAACATATCTTTCCATAGCTGATCTGCCTGATCCACCATATTCAGTAGGCCAACTCAAACCTATCCACCCTCTTTCACCAACTTTTCTACTGAAACCTTCGTCAGCTCCGTACCAAGTTTCTGCTCTAGTCTCCTTAGGTACATCTACTAATGCGGATGATAGAAATTCTCTAACTTCAAGACGCAAAGTTTCTGCTTCAACAGGAAAGTCAGTTAACCGAAAATTAAATGGAATACTCATTAAATAACTCCTTATTATTTTGACTGCATATAATTAGTCTTATAGAAATAAATTAGAAACTAAACAACAATAAAAGGTATGTAAATGAACAAAGCCGCGACAAATAGACAAATAATGGAAACATATTACAAATCTATCAATCAAGGAGATTTCGATACTGTTATTAATTTAATGAGTGAAGGTGTTGTTTTTCATATGATTGGAACTGGTCCATTTTCTGGAAGATGGGAAGGAAGAGATAGAGTTTACGGTGAGTTGGTTCCATCTGTAATGAAATCTTTTAAACCTGAAACTGTTGAATTTGCAGGTAAATGGAAAATAATGTGTGCTGACGAAGATAGAGCAGTAGGCTTGATGACTGGAAAAGCTGAAACAACAGAAGGTACAAATTTTGAAACAACCTATTGTCAGATATTCAAAATTGAAAATTCAAAAATAATTGAAGTATATGAGTTTTTAGATACAGAGCTAAATGCCAAAACCCATGATCCGGCTAACCTTGATTCTGAGGCCGATGATTATGGAATGATGAAATTTTAAATTATATTTCTTCAACAGGTAATTCAGCAACTAACCAATCCTTTAAACCACCTAGATTAAAAACTTTTTCAAAACCTAAATCTTTTAATGCTTTTCCTGCTAAGGCTGCTCTACCGCCTGATGCGCAATATAATATTATTGTGTTTTCTGTATCAAAACCTTCTAAACCATTCGGATTAACTAGTTTTGTTTGAAATTCAAGTAATCCTCTTGGAATATTATAAGAACCTTTTACTTTGCCAGAGATCTGAACTTCCTCTAATTCCCTAATATCTATTATTAATGCACCATTATCTTGTAAGGATTTTGCTTCATCAGGGGCTATGGATGGGACGTTATCATTAGCTTCTTTTAAAATTTCTTGAAAAGTTTTCATTATGATTGCTCCTTTATTGCAAAGTGTATTTTATTGGAAGAGATTTTAAACCTGAAACAAAGCTTGCCTTAACCCATTCAGGCTCACCATTTAACTTAATATTCTCAATTTTTTTAAATAATTCTTCATAAAAAATTTCCATTTCAATTTTTGCAAGATACTTTCCTAAACATAAATGCGCTCCATGACCAAATGCTAAATGCCTATTTGGACTTCTATCAACTTTAAATTTAAAAGGATCATCAAAGATTTCTTCATCTCTATTTCCTGATGGATAACATAATAAAATTGAGTCATCTTTTTTTATTTCTCTATCTTTCAAATCATAATTTTGGGTAGCTGTTCTGAAAAAATTTTTAACTGGAGTAACCCATCGTATTGTTTCTTCAACAGCACTTGTCATTAAGCTAGGGTTATTCTTTAGTTTTGATAACTGATCTGGGTTTTCTATTAAAGCTAAAATTCCTCCTGCTGTAGAAGAAGATGTTGTATCGTGGCCAGCAGTGGCAATAATTACATAATATGACATAGCCTCAAGATGACCTAATTGTTCATTATTTATTTTTGCATTCGCTATTACACTAGAAACATCATTTGTAGGATTTTTTCTTCTGTCCTCAGTTAATGCATTAAAATATTCAAAGAAATCTGTAATTGTATTTGACTCAGAAGAGGTTTCACTTTCATCTCTGATCATATCCTCATCACGTCCGCCAAATAATTCTTGAGTTAAACGTAACATTCTTGGTTCATCTTCTTTAGGGACTCCTAAAATAGACATGATAACTCTTAAAGGGTAAAAAATAGCAACATCTTTTGCAAAATCACATTCATTACCATGATCAATCATTTTGTTTACATATTCTCTAGCAATATTTCTTATGTCTTTTTTTAAAGACTCTAGATTTGGTGGGGCAAACCATTTTTGCGTTAATGATCTATATAATTGATGATCAGGATTATCCATATGAACTAATGATCTTACAAGCAAGTGGCTTCCTCCAGTGAATTCTTTAATTGCATCTTCTGTTGGAATATCCATCAAAGTAGTACGTGGGTCGTTTATAAATAATTCATTTTGTTTTTCTATCTCAATAATATCTTCATGTTTTGTGATAGCCCAAAATGGCCTAAATTGATCTGGTTCAACCCATGAAACCGGATCTTCTCTTCTCATAAAAGTAAAAATATCATGAAGTTCTTTTTCATCGGCATAAGTCTCAGGGTAGGCTATTTTTTTAAAATCTTCTTTATTCATTTGATAATTTATATTTTCTTATTAACGGATTCAAAATACCCCCAAAATCTAAAAACCCAATATGAAACTATGCCAAATAGATGTAAGTTTTGTCAAATTACTAAATAAATTTAATTATCTAATAATGATTTTTTTTCTATTAAACAGTATTTGTATTGAATTGTCTTTTTATTGCCTGAGGAATTCTAGAAAAGACTTCTTTTATATCTTCTCCGATTACCATTAAACAAGGAACTAAAATTAATGTAACAGGCGCACATAAAACAACTCCGCATGTAAGAGATATAACTGCTGGTTTAAGAAAGTTTGCTTGTACTGATGGCTCTAACATTATTGGCATTAAACTTATAAAGGTTGTTATTGATGTAATAATAATAGGTCTAAATCTTATAACGCCAGCTTCAATTACTGCTTCAAGAAGGTGCTTTCCACTTTGTCTTATCCTATTTATATAATCAACTAATACTAAATTATCATTTACAACAACTCCGCAAGCAGCCCCTATTCCCCAATAAGATATCATTGACAAACCTTTTCCAAAAAATACATGTCCAATCACTGCTCCGCAAAACCCAAAGGGTAGAGCAGATAAAATTATTAGTGGAAGAAAATAAGATTTAAAAGCAATTGATAGAAGTGCAAACATAGCTAAAAAAGCAACCAATGATAAAAAACGAATTTCAGCAAAAAATTGGTCCTCACCTTCTGCTTCTCCAGAAAAAGACCAGGTAACATCTCTATATTTCTTCTCCCAAATCGGCAAAAAATTCTCTTTAAAATCAGATAAAACTTGTGACCTCTGTCCGGGTAAGGCATATGCGCCTATTGTAGAGCTTTTCTTACTATTCGTTCTCTCAATTTTTGTAATTCCTGGTGATTGGGTTACACTAGCAACAGACATAAAAGGGACCTCTCGTCCATCTGGTGTTCTAATTCTAAATTTTGTTAAACTATCAACTGATCTTCTAAGTTTTTTAGGATAATGAACCATTACTCTGACATCTTCTCCGTCACGAGGTAATCTTTGTACTTCTTCACCATAATACGCTTGCCGAAGTTGTCGTGAAATTTCACCAAGTGTTAATCCAATTTTCTCAGCATTAGGTTTGAGAGAAATTTGAAGCTCCGTAGCCGCGCTATTCAAGCTTGTGTTTACATCATATACAGAATCATATGAACGCAATTTTCCCATAAATTCTTCTGAAGCCAATGTCAAAGTATCTGAGTCAGGAGATGTAATATTAAATTCTAAATCAGGTGCTGACTGATCTCTACCTATTTGTGTACCAATCGAAAAACTTTCTGAATCAGGTATTTCCCCAATATATTCTCTATAAATATTAGCAATTTCTTTAGCCGAGGCATCTCTAATAGAAGGATCGTGAAGATTTATATATGCCATTAACTTGTTTTCATTAAGAGTAAGAAGTATTCCCTTAATTGCATTATCTTTATCTTTATAATAGTCAATAGTTTGAAAACCTGCCTGCTCAACTTTTTTTCCAATTTCTAATGATCTTGAAAAAGGGGTTCCAGATGGAAGGTTAATCTGTATTGTAAGCTCATCATCTTCTACATTTGGAAAGAAGCTTCTTGATATCCAGTTCGAAGATGTTAGTGATATAATAATTATTAATACAGAAATAAAACAGGCTAAAACTGTATAGCGCCTACCTAATGCTGAAACTAAAATAGGCATATAATTATTTTTGCCATAATTTACTATTCCGTCTGCAAAACGTTTTTGAAATTTAGAAAACCTAGAATTTGATTTTTTATTTTTTAAGTTTGAAAGATGAGCTGGTAATATAAAAAAACATTCAATCAAAGAAAAAACTAAAGCAAATATGACTATATAAGATATATTTTTAACAAATTGAACTTGCCAGCTATCTAAAAATAACCAAGGTAGAAATGCAATAATAGTAGTTAAAACAGCAAAAAAAACTGGTTTTGCAACTAAATAAGCTCCTGTAATTGCTGCATCGGTACCATTTCTTCCTCTTTCATACTCTAAATGAATATTTTCTCCTACTATGACAGCATCATCAACAATTATTCCAATAACTAAAAGAAAAGCAAAAAGAGATATTACATTTAAGGAGATATCCATACTGGGTAAAAATATTAGAGAACCTGTAAATGCTGTTCCAATTCCAATTGAACACCAGATAGCAACCTCAGTTCTTAAGAAAAGCATTAATATTATGAAAACCAAAATAAGACCGCCATATGCAGCTCTAAGAATAAGATTCATCCTTCCTTTATAAAGCTCAGAGTTATCAGTCCATAATTGCAAGCTAGTACCCTCAGGTAAAGAATCTTGTTTACTGGCAATCCACTCATTTACAGATTTTGATGTCTTAACTACATTCATATTTTCTGAAGACATAACCAATAAACCTTTAAGAGGTGTTGTCTTTCCTGACTCAACATTGATCAATACATCCAATGCGTCTTTGTCTTCAAATCCATCTATGACTGTTGCAACATCTGAAACTTTAATCTTACCTCCATCGGGAGTTTGTAAGATAATTATTTCATTAAAATCCTCCAATGAATTCCCTAGATTTCGAGTTGTTAGTTGGAGGGTTCCTGTTTGTGATTTAATGTTTCCAGAAGACAAATTTATAGAATTTTTTCTTATTGCATTTGCAACATCATCAAAATTTAAACCATATCTACGCATTGCAGTTTCTGATAATTCAACTGATATTTCCTCTTTTCTACTTCCAAGTATGTTAACAATATCAACATTTGGTTGCAGAGATAGGTCATCACGTAATGAACGTGCAGTTTGTGTAAGAATTTTTTCTGAAACATCGCCCGAAAGAGCAACTGCAATAATTGGAAATTCAAAAGATGCATCATCAACTACTGGGGGCTCTACATCTTGAGGAATTGAGACAACTGCATCTGTTTCTCTTTTAACTTCCTGAATTAAGAAATTTAAATCAGTACCAGGAAATGCTTGGACATATATTGCTCCAAAATTTTCCTGAGCAAACCCTCTAATTTTTTCAATACCTTTAATTTCTTTGAGAGATTCTTCTACTCTAACTAAAATTTGATCTTCAACTTCCTTAGGTGAAGCTCCTGGCCATACATAATGAACAGAGACCACTGGAGCAGCAATTTTAGGAAACACTTCCTGTTCTATTCTAGAAAATGTTGCAATTCCAACAATTATTATTGCAGCCATAAGTAAATTTGCTGCTTTAGGATTTCTTGCCCACCATGAAATCATATTATACATTACTTATGATGCCTCTTTGGATTCTAAAATCATTGGAGTAAGCTCCATTCCTTCATAACCAGTATTAATTGTCGATATTACAACCATATCTAATTCACTAATATCACCTTTTACAATTACTTTATCTTCCTCAGTTCCTACAATTTCAATTTTCTTAATTTTTAATTTACTATTTTGATCAATAACATAAATTTCATTATCATTTTTGATAGCAGCAATTGGAAGTATAAAACCATTAGATATAAAATTTCCTTCTATTTCAGCGTCAACATATGTACCAATTGCTAAAGGTGGATCCTCATCATAGGGATTCAAAACTTCTGCATATGCATAAACTAGTCTAGTTTGGCTATCAATAGACCCTGATGTTCTAGTAATTCTACCTGACCATTCAATATTTTTTCTTGATATATAAGATTTAAAAACAACTTTTGGTCCATCAAAATAACCTTTTGACTCATACCCCAAGGGTAATCCTAAATAAGATAATTCAGTATCAGTCAATGGAAGAGGTATCAAAACTTTTTCGGTTGAAAAGGCTGACCCCAAGATTGATCCTGCATTAACATATTGACCAATTCCAGCATTCTTTTTTTTGATTAGTCCATCAAAAGGTAAGTTAATTACTGTTCTTTCAAGATTTAATTTTGCTTTTTCTAAATCAGCTTCCGCAGCATTTAGAAGGGCTCTTGCCTCTTCCAATTGAGGTATTCGTAGAGTAAGAGGACTGGCCTTGCCTTCTCCAAGTTCTTCCCAGTCTTTTTTCGCCAACTCACTTTCAGCAATTTCTCTTTCTAATAATTTCTTTGCCTGTGCAACTCTTGACTCTGCTGAAATAGTTGCAAGTCTATAATCTCGATCATCTATCCAAATTAATGGCTGGCCTTTTTTTATGTTTCCACCGTCAATAAATTCATCGGCAACCTGGATTATTCTTCCGCTAACTTGAGGTATGACATTTATTTCAGTAACAGACCTTACTTCACCGTTTGTTGTTACTTTAAGGGTTACATCTTTTTTTTGAGGATTATCATAAAAAACTGCTGTGGGTTTTGGTATTTCAATACCTTTATTTGGTTTTGGTTCAGTTAAAGAAATTAAAAAAGATATAAATAAACCAAATATTAAAATTATAACTGGGAAAAATCTTGAAGTAAAAATTACTCTTAGCATGGCTCTCATAGCTTTATATCTCCTCAAATAATGGCGAAGATATGGCTAAATGTAATTTTATTCTGTTAGTGATTCTCAAAAGACTTGAATTTATCAATAAACTTTCTGCACTTAGTCTTCTGGACTGCGCATCTAGAAGTTCAAAAATAGTCGAAACACCTCTGTTATACTGATCAATTGTTAACTCTTCTGCAGCTTTTGCTTCTTTGAAAGCATTTAATAATGACTCTTCTCTATCTTGAAGAATATTTTCAGCGAATAATGCATCCTCAATTTCTCTTGCAGCATTAAGTAAGGTTTTTGAGTACTGGTTAAGAATTATCTTCATCTGAGACTCAGTAATTTTACTCTGAGCAATTCTAGTACCGCCCTGAAAAATTGATTGCGTTAAACTGGCTATTATATTCCCTGCAAGTCTATCAGGATCAAATGCATCTGACCAATCCCTCTCTAAAGTTGACCATTGTGCAGTTATGTTTAAGCTTGGAAGGAAAGCAAGTCTTGCTGCGGTAACCTCTAAACCAGCCTGTTCTAACTGAATTTCTGAACTAATAATATCTGGCCTATTTTTGAGAACATCTTCTGGCGAACCTAAAGTAGGCTTTGGTGGTAATCTTGGTAAAATATCTGCTGATATAGTTGAACTCGGATATCTTCCTATAATAATTTCAAGGTTTCTTGATGCCTCAGAAAGAGCTTTTTTCCTATTTAAAAGTTCAGCTTTTCTTGACTCAACCTCTGATCTTGCTAAACGGAGATCTCTACTTTGAGCTATCCCTTTTTGGTACCTACTTTCAACTCTTTTAAGTGTGCTAAGTCTTGTTTGAAGATTTCTCTCAGCTAAGTCAGTTTGAAGCTTAGACTCACAAAACAAATACCAAGCTTGCGCTGTTAACCCTACAATAGATAATTTCGCTGCCTCATAATCATTGTAAACTGATTTAGCATTGAGATATGAAGCTCTGGATCTAGTCGATAATCTACCCCATATATCAATTTCCCAATTAAGTTGGGTTGTAAGGCTGTCACGATAATTATAAATTCTTTCAATCTCACCATTAGGGTTTTGGATAGTTGTTGATATTTGGCTTTTTGCTGCACCTATATTAATAGCTGGCAATAATAGGGCAAGTGAAGCTCCTGCTCTAGCTCTAGCAATTTTTATATTTTCGTATGCAATGCCTAAGTCCTTATTATTCTCGAGAGCTTCTTTTATTAGACCATATAGAGTTTCGTCTTTAAATTCACTTACCCAACCATTAGAATTCTCATTACCTTCATAGATTGAGGACCAGTTTGAGGGAATATCAGGTAACTTTTTTAGATATTTTTTTTGATTAGATGAGCAACCACTTATGAAAATGGTAATCGCAATTACTAAAGTACAAATCCTGATATTTATCATTTATAAAAAGCTCAAAAAAGAATCATAACTATTCTATCACACCTTTTACTTCTCACACTGCATCTTCTCAAGGATTATTCTTGATAAAATCATCTATTATTTTTGCCAGTTCTGGCCCTACTTCTTCTTGAACAAAATGACTAGCTCCCTTTAGAGTAATAACAGTTGGATTTGGAATTCGTTCTAAAAAATCATCCTTCATTCCTATTGTAATTCTTTCATTTTCACCAAATGCAACCAAAAATGGTTTTTCCCAATTTTCATATACATCAACCCAATATTTTTCATTTTCTGAAAGCTGTGTTGGGATTAAATATGGCCATACATGTGGACCAGCTTTATATTCACCGCTTGGGTAAGGAGCTTCATAAGCTCTTTTTTCACCCTCTGATAAACTTAACCCACCAAAACTTTCTATAATTCCAACGATATCCATATCTTCGCTATAATATGAATAAGCAATCCATTTTGAAAACATAATAGCCCCTACGAGAGGAGAAGGATTATTACTTTTTAATGCCTTATCTCTAGCAAGTTTTAATTCTTCAAATGTAATCGGTCCATGCCACCAAACAACAAGTTTAACAATATTTTTAAATAACCAACCTGAAAAACCTGCTCTAGCTACCATTCCTGTATTTGAGACAACAACTCTCGCAAAACGGTCAGGTAACTCAGCAACTACTCTTAATCCAACTAGCCCTCCCCAATCTTGACCAAAATGAGTTGCTTCCCTTAAATCTAACTGAATCACAAGCTCTTTCATCATATCTATATGATGCTTGTAACTATAATCATATTTAGAAATAAATTTATCTGATTTTCCAAATCCAACCATATCTGGTACAATAACTCGGTGTCCCGCATCAGTTAAAACAGGTATCATTTTACGAAATAAATAACTCCATGCTGGTTCACCATGAAATAATATTATTGGGTCAGCGTCTTCAGGGCCTTCGTCTAGATAATGAATTCTTAATCCATCAATAATCATATAATTTGGTTTAAATGGATAATCCTCAAGTTTCTCAAAACGCTCATCTGATGTTCGTAAAACCCCAGGAAGTAAATCAGAATCAATATTATCGCGTGCAATTTGAGTTTTACTATCAGTCGTAAAAATTATTAATATTATAAAAAAGTAAATAATATTTTTAATCATTTTACTCCAAATTTTTTGATTTGGGATTATTAAATATATTGATTTCATTTTAATATTTTTCTTTTCAAAAAATTAAAAAATTAACTTCATATTATTCAATTTTTTTCTATTAATGCAAAAGTTATTATAATAAAGTGAATTGATATAAATCTTAAAAAATAGGATATCAAAATTGCTTTTAAATGAAGAAATTAAACTAGATTATTCTGATGTTTTAATTAGACCAAAAAGATCAACAATGAGCTCCAGGGGTGAAGTTTATCTTGGAAGAACTCATAAGTTTTTATGGAGCAAAAAAGAATGGACAGGTATTCCAATTATGTCTGCAAATATGGACACAGTAGGAACGCCAGCAATGCATAAAGTTCTGGCTAAGCATGGGATGATAACTTGTCCAGCTAAACATCACCTAAAAAAAAATATAAATAAATTTATCAAAGGTAAGAAAAACATATGTTGGTTTGGTGGAATAGACGATATTTCGAGATTATCAAAAATTTCATCTGGTTTTATAGGTCTGGATGTAGCAAATGGCTATACAATACGTTTTGTAGATGCTGTTAAGAAATTACGAAATAAATGTCCAAAAGCAACAATTGTAGCAGGAAATGTTGTTACGGCAGATATGACACAAGAACTTATTCTTGCTGGGGCTGATATTGTTAAAGTTGGTATAGGACCTGGATCAGTTTGTACTACAAGAGTTAAAACGGGTATTGGTTACCCTCAATTGAGCGCTGTGATAGAATGTGCAGATGCGGCTCACGGGTTAAATGCACATATAATTGCAGATGGTGGTTGCGTTAGTTCTGGAGATATTGTTAAAGCATTTGCTGGAGGAGCAGATTTTGTGATGATTGGTGGAA
The DNA here is from genome assembly GCA_902533755.1 of uncultured PS1 clade bacterium. GTDB lineage: Bacteria > Pseudomonadota > Alphaproteobacteria > MED-G09 > MED-G09 > AG-430-B22. The sequence continues at coordinate 35,042 of CACANC010000002.1, read as the reverse complement.
TGCTTGCAGGTCATGATGAATGTGAGGGTGAATTGGTAAATGGAGAAATGAAGTTTTATGGTATGGCTTCTAAATCAGCTATGAACAAACATAACAATAATAATCACTACCGAGGAGTTGAGGGGAAAACAGTTTCTGTACCTTACAAAGGTAAAGTTGATGATACTATAAAAGATATTTTAAGCGGTATTCGTTCAGCATGCACTTATGTTGGCGCTAATAGATTAAAAACCCTATCAAAATGCACTACATTTGTTCGTGTAAACAACACACATAATACAATTTACGGAAATGAATAAATAAAAAAACTTTGAACTATTTTTGTTAAATCAAAAGAATGAAGGATTGAATCTAATGATTAAAAATTCAAAAGAAATTGGACCTAATCACTACAGAGAAAAATTTGGAAGATATTTTGAAGATTTTAATGTTGGTGATGTTTATGATCACAGACCTGGTAAAACAATTACCGAGTATGATAACCATCTTTTTACACTTATGACATTAAATACTCACCCTATTCATTTTGACGCTGAATATGGAAAAGCAACAGAATTTGGTAAAAATCTTGTTGTTTCACCATACACATTGTCTCTTCTAATCGGAATGAGTGTTTCAGATTGTAGCCAAAAAGCTATTGCAAATCTTGGAATGGATGAAGTTAAATTTACAGCTCCTGTATTTCATGGTGATACAATATATGGGTCCTCTGAAGTTCTTGATAAAAGAGAGAGCAAAACAAGAGAGGGTCAAGGAATTGTTACAATTAAAACTACAGGAACAAACCAAAATAATGTTGTTGTTTGTACATTTAGAAGACAGATTTTAATTCCTTTTGAAGGGCACGCAATAGAAGATAAGATTGAACATTATTAGTATGATATATAAAAAACTATTTATACTTTCTCTAATTTTTCTTTCTTTAGTTGGTAAATCTAATGCAGATGAAATTTTGGATTTATATAAACATTTGCATTCTAATCCTGAATTATCTTGGCAAGAATTCAAAACATCTAATCTACTAGCAGATAAAATGGAGGGTCTAGGATTTAAGGTTACTCGAAACTTCGCAAAAACAGGGGTCGTTTCAATATTTAAAAACGGAAAAGGTCCTGTCTTAATGATTAGAGCTGATATGGATGCGCTACCAGTTGAAGAAAAAACTGGCTTGGAATATTCCTCCAAAATCAAAATGCTTAATGATGATAAAACAGAAGTTTCAGTTATGCATGCATGTGGTCATGATGTTCATATGGCTGTCGCAGTAGGAACAGCAAAAGAATTAATTAACTCAAAAAATAAATGGTCAGGAACATTAATGGTTATTTTTCAACCAGCAGAAGAAGTTGGACAAGGTTCAGCAAAAATGCTTGAAGAAGGTTTGTTTGATAAATTTCCTAGACCGGATTTCAATCTAGCCCTTCATGTTGGTTCTTTTCCCGCAGGAAAAGTGACATATACTAAAGGATATGCAATGGCTAATGTTGATATGGCTGATATAACAATATACGGCGTTGGAGGTCATGGTGCATATCCGCATAGAGCAAAAGACCCTATTGTACTTGCTTCCAAAATTATTCTTTCACTTCAAACAATAGTTAGTAGAGAGATAGATCCTTTAAACCCAGCTGTTGTTACTGTCGGTTCAATTCATGGTGGATATAAACATAATATTATTCCAGATGAAGTTAAATTGCAGTTGACTATGCGCTCTTATACAGATGAGGTAAGAGAAGAAATTATTTCTAAAATAAAAAGAATAATTGAAGGTGAGGCAATTTCATTAGGAATACCTGAAAATAAAATGCCTACACTTAAATTGAGAGATCAGTATACTCCAGCACTTTACAACACTCCGAATTTTGTTGACGAGGTTGTTGGTTATATTGAGAAATCTATTGGAAAAGAAAATATTTTTGAATCTAGTGCAGTTATGGGTGGTGAGGATTTTGGAAGATATGGAAGAGTTGAACCAAAAATACCAACTTTCCTATTTTGGCTTGGAGCAAGTGAACTTGAAGTTTGGGAAAAATCAGTTAGAGGAGAGATTGATTTACCTGGAATTCACTCACCATTTTTTGCACCCGATCCAATACCAACCCTTTCAACCGGAATAAAGGTAATGACAGCTGCAGCAATAGGAGTGTTCAATGACAACAAATAAATTATTTAACCTTGAAGGTAAAACAGCATTAGTTACTGGAGCTGGAAGTGGTATTGGTCAAGAAATTTCCAAAACTTTATATAATGCTGGTGCTAACCTTGCACTTGCCGCAAGGAGAAAAGAAAAACTCGAAGAAACCCAATCAATGCTTAATGATAAAAGTCAAAATGTTGAAATTTTCTCTTTAGATATAACTGAAGAAAACTCAATTTCCGATTGTCTTGTTGAGATAAATAAAACATTCGCTTCAGTTGATATACTAGTGAATAATGCAGGAATGACTGTAGTAGGAACCTTAGATAATAATGAAGAAGATGACTGGAATAATGTTATAAATACAAATCTTCGTGGTCCATGGGCTCTATCAAAATTATGGCTTAAATCAAGATTAGAAAAAGATCAAAAAGATGGAGTCATTTTAAATGTATCTTCCATTACTGGCGAAGCAGCACAAAAGGGAAATGGTATTTATGCAATATCAAAAGCTGCTCTCACCCACATGACGCGCCAAATGGCACTTGAATGGGCAAAATATAATGTACGCGTTAATGCTATAGCGCCAGGTTATTTTAGAACTGATTTAAATAGCGAATTTTTAGACTCTGAAATGAGTGCTCCTATGATCAAGAGAGTTCCCTTAAGGAGGCCTGGAAATATTAAGGAGCTTGAAGGTCCTATACTTCTCCTTGCAAGTGACGCTGGTTCATATATGACGGGATCAATATTAGTGGTTGATGGCGGTCATTTGGTAAGAGATTTGTAGGTTTGAAAATGAAACCACCGCGCTTTAAAAAAGCGCGGTGGTAATTAGTCACATGCAATGTGGGGAGGAGAACAGAATGACTAATTTCTAAATTCTGGATATGCCTCCATACCTAATTCTGAGACATCTAATCCAGACATTTCTTCTTCTTCAGTTGGTCTTAGGCCAAGAACGCCTTTCAAGATCAACCAAACAATAGAGCTAGCTACAACAACGAACACACCTATAGTAACTACACCGATAAGTTGTGTAACAAAGTCAGCAGCTAATGTACCTAATCCAGGTATTCCAACCACTAGTGTACCCCATATACCGGCAACTAAGTGAACAGAAATTGCACCAACAACATCATCTATTTTTAGCTTATCTAATAGAGGAATTGCTAGAGTACATAACACACCGCCTACAGCGCCAATAATAATGGCTTGAAGAGGTGTTGCTACATCTGGACCTGCTGTAATACTTACTAGACCTGCAAGAGCACCATTTAATGCTAAGCTTAAGTCAGCTTTACCATATAAAATTGATGCTAAGATCATAGCGGCAACTAAACCACCAGCAGCAGCCATGTTTGTATTCACATATACATTAGCCATTGCAGCAGCATCAGCAGCACTACCAAGTGCAAGTTGTGATCCACCATTAAAGCCAAACCATCCAAACCATAGTATGAATGTACCGATAGTAGCTAAAGGTAAATTTGATCCAGGAATAGCTATAACAGAACCATTAGATGCATATTTACCTAGTCTAGGTCCGATGATTATTGCTCCAGTTAATGCAGCCCAGCCACCTACAGAATGAACAAGAGTAGAGCCAGCAAAATCTGAGAATCCCATTTCTGAAAGGAATCCACCACCCCATACCCATGAAGCTTGAATTGGATAAATAAATCCAGTAAGCACAATCGCAAAGATAAAGAATGGAAGCAGTTTAATACGCTCAGCTACAGTACCACTTATGATAGACATTGTAGTAGCGCAGAAGACCATCTGGAAGAACCAGTCTGACATCTTAGAATAACCGTCGGCAGAACTTACTTCAGCCTCAGGATTCCATAATGTTGGTTGCCCTATAAATCCATTAACTTCATTATACATAAAGCCGTAACCGACTAAGTAGAACATAATCCCAGCTAGACTATATAATCCAACATTTTTTAAACATATAGTAGCTGTATTTTTAGTTCTTACTAAGCCAGCCTCAAGGCAAGTAAAGCCAAGAGCCATAAGCATAACGAGAAAGCCATGAACAAGAAAAGAAAATGTGTTAAAAATATACGCAGATTCTTCTGAAACCTCAGCAAATGCTGTACCACTGACAGTAAACAGCATTAGGCCAAGAAGACATATTTTTTTTATTAATTTCATAATAATTACCCTCTAAAATGGTTGATCTAATTAAAGACTACCTGAAAAACCATATGATACTATGAAGTAAGGGTCACTATCGTCTCTACTAGAGTCGATAATACCAAAACTAAAATCACCTATAGCTAGCGAAATGCCATAGTCTGTTTCAGCATCACCCATTTCATAATCATAATGTCCGATATGAAGACCAAGATCTAAACCTTCAGTAAGTGAAAAACCTGTATCAAGGAAAAAGTATGGATCATCTCCAAAACTTGTTCCTTCCCAATCAGCATCAGCTAATACAGCAACACCTAATGTTACAGCGCCTAGCTCTGCACTTATACTAACTTCACTAAAATCAAGGTCATCGCCATCCGGATATGCATAATAAATGTATCCAACGCTGACTGGACCAAAACTATACCCGAAGTAACCATCTAATTCATAAGATGTTCCATCTCCAAAATCAACATTTGAAACCCATGTACCAATTGAAAAACCATTATCAGCTGTGTAATCTAATCCACCTGATGTTGCAGCACCACTACCTTGTGACATGCCTCTCCATAGATATTGGCTTGTTACACCAACATTCCAATCAAGAGATCCAGCAAAAGTAGTACCTACGGTTGCAAAACCAAGAAAAACAGCAAACAAACCTTTTTTAACATACTTGTTAAACTTTTTAAAAATAATCATAATGTTAACCTCCTAATTTATGATACGAGTAATAAGCAAATTAGATGCCAACTTTAGGCTTAGACTTAATTTTTGTTGTTTTTTTTTATTTTAGAGTGTGTAACTTCAACACAATGTATAAGAGGTGTTAATTAATATCAAAAATTTTACCTGGATTCATAATATTCTTTGGATCAATAGCTTTTTTTATTTGAGACATAATCTCAACAGATAAGCCTTGTTCAGTTTTTAAAAATTCTTTTTTGCCTATCCCTATTCCATGTTCGCCAGTTGAGGTACCTTCCATTCTTAAAGCCCTATTAACTAACTTATCATTTAACTGTTTTGCCTCAGAAACTTCTTTTTTATTTTCTGGATCTAAAAGCATAATTAGATGGAAATTACCATCCCCAACATGACCTACAATTGGAGCCATAATATTTGACTGCTCTATATCTTTCTTTGTTTCAATAATGCACTCAGTTAAATTTGAAATTGGAACACATATATCAGTTGTAAATGCCTTTTTACCAGGCGCTAAAGCTAAAGCTGCATAATATGCATCATGCCTAGCGCTCCACAAAACTTCAATTTCTTCACTTCTATCTGACCATTGAAATTTTAGAATATTATTTGCCTCCGCAATATCTCTAAATATTTCAGACTGCTCTTTCACACTTAAAGGCATTCCTTGAATTTCAACAAATAATGTTGGGCCAATTTCATGGGATACCTTTTTGTATTGGTTAATAGCTTTAATCTGAACTTCATCCAATAACTCTATCCTAGATAAAGGCAAACCTACTTGGATTGACTCAATTACAGTATCGATTGCACCTTTCAAATCTTTAAATGTACAAACACCAGCAGAAATTGCTTCAGGTCTACCATGAAGTTTTAAATTTATTTCTGTTATAAAACCTAATGTTCCCTCTGAACCAAGCATTAAATGACTTAAATCGTATCCAGCTGCAGATTTTCTTGCTCTGGTTCCTGTTTTAATTATTTTACCATCAGGCATCACCACCTCGAGACCCATTACTTGTTCTCTTATGGTACCATACTTAACAGTCGTTGTTCCTGACGCTCGTGTAGCACACATACCGCCAATTGATGCGTTAGCTCCTGGGTCAACAGGGAAAAATAATCCTGTATCTCTTATATAATCATTTAATTCTTTTCTTGTAACGCCAGCTTGAACTCTACAATCCATATCTGAATTATTTAATTCAATAATCTTATTCATTTTACTTGAGTTAATAGTGATTCCACCTTTTAAGGCATGTATATGTCCCTCTAAAGCGGTACCAGTTCCAAATGGAATAACTGGTATATCATTTTTAGAAGCAAATTTAATTATTTTGGAAACCTCCTCTGAGGTTTCAGGGTATGTAATTGCATCAGGTATGTTTTTTGGTAAATGCCATGACTCATCTTGGCTATGCTCTAAACGAATAGCTTTCGAGGTTGTAAGTCTATCTCCTAAAAAACCTTTTAATTCATCAAATTCCATATGAGAATTAGAGGCCTAAAACAAATTTAGCCATTATATTTCTTTGGATTTCATTAGATCCACCATAAATGGTAGAGGCCCTATTATTTAAATAAGCTGGAAAAGCTGTAATAGAATAATCTGGTCCAATAACATCAAAATTTGAACCCGGAATTCTAGCTTCATTTTGTTGAGGGCTTGTATAATAACCTAATGCAGATACAGTTAAACCATCTAAATGCTGCTTAAGCTCTGATCCTCTAGATTTTAATATAGATGAAGCAGGGCCTGGATGACCTCTTTCTGCAATATCTGACATAATTCTATGTTCGGTCATTAAAACTGCTTGAACTTCTATTTCAGCCTCATTCAAAGACTTTAAGAAATTTTTATCATCAATTAAACTTTCGCCAGTATCAGATTTTTCAATAGTAGCAATCTTTCTTATTTTATTTATTTGAGCTTTTAAACCAGCTGCATAGGCACCACCTCTTTCAAACTCCAATAAATATTTAGCAACAGTCCAACCATCATTCTCTTCTCCGACAACATTTTCAACAGGGACTTTAACATCATCAAAAAATGTTTGGTTTACTTCGTGATCTCCAGCCATTGTAATAATTGGTTTAATTTCAATTCCTGGTGTATCCATATCAATTAATAAGAAAGTTATACCTTGTTGAGGTTTACCAGTATTATCAGTTCTAACGAGACAAAAAATTCTATTTGCGTATTGTGCATGTGTTGTCCAAATTTTAGTGCCATTAACGACATAATGGTCACCCTCTCTTACGGCCTTGCATTGAAGCGATGCCAAATCAGAACCTGATCCTGGTTCAGAATAACCTTGGCACCAAAAATCATCACCAGATAAAATCCTTGGTAAGTAAAAGTCTTTTTGTTTTTGTGTTCCGTATTTCATTAAGACAGGACCAACCATATGTAAACCCATAGCAGTTGGTGATGGCGCTCCTGCTGAGGCACATTCACTGCTAAATATATACCTTTGCATATCGTCCCATCCTGTGCCGCCATATTCTTCTGGCCAACGAGAACCTATCCAACCTTTATTATATAAAATTTTATGCCATTTTGATGAATATTCTACCTCACTAAATACACTTGCTGTAAGTTTACCAGCTTCTCTCAGTTCATCAGTTAACTCCTCATCAAGAAAGTCTCTGACCTCCTGTCTAAAAGCTTCATGTTCAGGCTTAAAACTCAAATCCATTTTTATCTCCAAATAACTAAATCAAAAAAATACATATTTATTATAAAACATACTTGATTAGTTTGTCATAGTATTTTGTAATAGGCATAAATATTTACTGGGAGGAATGATTGACATATTTTTCAGAAATTGTCCATTTATCTGATATAGCAAGAGTTCATGGAGATAGATGTCCAGAAAAAAAAGCTTTTGTTTTTGAAGATAGGGTAGTGACATACAAAGAGTTTGATATTAACTCAGAAAAAGTAGCGAATGGTCTTGTTTCAGAAAATGTTGCTGAGCAAGATCGGGTCGCATATATGGATAAAAATTCTGATAGATTTTATGAGCTTGTTATGGGTTGTGCAAAATCAAACTCAGTAATAGTTGGCATAAATTGGCGATTAGCACCCCCAGAAGTTGCTTATATTCTTAATGACTCAAGTGCTAAAATTTTATTTGTAGGTGAAGATTTTTTTGGTCTGATAGAAAAAATTCTGCAAGATGTTCCTAGTATAGAAAAAGTTATTTGTATGTCAGGAACAAATAAAAATTGGCCAACATATGAAGATTGGAGAGATAAACAAAGCGACTCAATATGCGACAGAAAGCCTCAATTAAAAGATGTTGCTATTCAAATGTATACCTCTGGTACGACAGGTAATCCGAAAGGCGTTCAATTAACACATGATAATTTTTATTCATCGAGGAATCCAGAACCACAAGAAGGTTTAGAATGGAGTGAATGGACTGAAGATGAGGTTCAGTTAGTTACTGCACCAACATTTCATATTGGTGGAGCTGGATCAGGAATTGGAGGTTTATATGCATCAGCAACAAATGTCGTTTTGAAAGAGTTTGAACCAACAGCAGTTTTAAATGCCATTAATGACTATGGTATTACTAAAATTTTTATGGTTCCTGCAATGATGAAAATGATACTTGATAATCCATTATCAAGAAAAACAAACTACTCAACTATTAAATATATATCATATGGAGCATCTCCTATTCCATTAGACTTATTAAAAGAAGCTATTGAGGTTTTCAAATGTGGATTTATTCAGTTATATGGCATGACCGAAACAACTGGATCCGTAACATATCTTCCGCCTGAAGACCATTCAATTGAAGGTAATGAAAGAATGAAGTCAGCAGGAAAAGCATTGCCACATTGTGAAATAAAAATTGTTGATGAAAAAGGTAAGGAAGTTAATACAAAAGATGTGGGTGAAATAATTGTTCGAACAACTTCAAATATGATTGGTTACTGGAATTTACCAGAAGAAACAAAAAAAACTCTTAAATCAGGATGGCTTTATACTGGTGATGCAGGTTTTATGGATGAGGATGGCTATGTTTTTGTCCATGATAGAGTAAAAGATATGATTGTATCAGGTGGTGAAAATGTTTATCCTGCAGAGGTTGAAAGCGCTATTTTTGGACATGAAATGGTTTCAGATGTTGCGGTTATAGGTGTTCCTGACGAGCATTGGGGAGAAGCTGTAAAAGCTTTAGTAGTTTTAAAAGAAAACTGCGAAACATCTGAGGAGGATATTATTAATTTTACTAGGCAAAAAATTGCTGGCTTTAAGACACCAAAATCGGTAGATTTTATTAAAGAATTACCAAGAAATCCATCTGGTAAAATATTAAAGAAAGAATTAAGAAAACCTTATTGGGAAGGTTTTGAAAGAGCAATAAATTAAATTTGGAGAAAGATATGTCTACACAAAAACCCATAGCAGATAATTTATTCACTTGGCCTTCAGACTCACCAAAGTTAATTGGTAGCAAAGATACTGAAACAGGAAGATATTTCTTTCCTGCTAAAAATTCAAATCAACATGAAAAAGTTGAATTATCAAATAAAGGAAAGCTTTGGACTTGGACAGTACAAAGGTTTCTTCCTAAAACACCATATATAGAACAAGTTGCACCTGAGGATTTTAAACCTTATGCTGTTGGTTATATTGAACTACCAGGTGAAATTATGGTAGAATCAAGATTAGTAGGAATTGATCCAAAGGAATTGGAAATTGGTATGGAAATGGAACTTACAATAGAACCATTCGTTAAAAATGAAGAAGGGGAAGAATTATTAATTTTTGCTTTTAAACCTTCTGTAAACTCATAGGAGATATATTATGACAGATGTAGCAATAGTTGGAATTGGAATTCATCCATTTGGACGAACTGATGGCGTATCAGGACTTCAACAGGGTGTTCATGCAGCTAAGGAAGCATTATCAGATGCAGAAATAGAGTGGAAAGATATAGAATTTGCTTATGGCGGTTCATCTGCGGCTGGAAGCGCCGATACAATGGTAAGTGAACTTGGGCTAACTGGAGTTCCATTTATGAATGTTTCAAATGGCTGCGCAACTGGTGGTTCAGCATTATTATCTGCCTACACAACAATTAAATCTGGTCAATTTGATATTGGAATGGCAGTAGGATTTGATAAACACCCTCGAGGTGCATTTAATGCAGATCCAGAAGCCGCTGGACTTCAAAAATGGTATGGCGAAACAGGGCTTATGCTTACTACACAATTTTTTGGAATGAAAATACAAAGATATATGCATGATTATGGAATTACTTCTGATGCATTAGCTTTAGTTGCAGAAAAAGCATTCAATAATGGTTCATTAAATCCTAATGCATGGAGAAGAGATCCTGTCTCAAAAGAAGACATATTGAATGGTATGATGGTTTCTGATCCTCTAACGAAATTTATGTTTTGTTCACCTGCGGAAGGTGCTGTTGCTTTAATATTATGCAGAGCTGATATTGCAAGCAAATTCACTACTAAACCTTTATATCTTAAAGGTGCAGCATTTAGATCTAGACCTCTTGGATCTTTTGAAGTTTTTAGCCCCTCTCTCGAAATTGAAAGAGGTCCTAGCCCAACTGTTGGAGCAGCAAAAGCAACTTTTGAGATGGCGGGTATAGGTCATGAAGATATTGACCTAGCGCAACTTCAAGATACTGAGTCAGGAGCTGAGATTATGCATATGGCTGAAAATGGTTTTTGTAAAGATGGCGATCAAGAGAAAATGCTGCAAGATGGTGATACAAATATTGATGGAAAGTTTCCAGTAAATACTGATGGCGGTTGTATAGCTAATGGTGAGCCAGTTGGGGCTTCAGGTCTAAGACAAGTTTATGAGAACTGTGTTCAGCTAAGAGGCGCAGCAGGTAAAAGACAGGTACCAAATAATCCAAAAACTGCATATACACATGTTTATGGTGCTCCTGGTATCTCCGCATGTACAATTATTACAAACTAAAAACAACAATTTACAGGATTAATTATGATTAATAAAAAATTTCTACTGGCTGGTAGGCCGGTAGGCAGACCAATATCTGATGATGACTTTGAATATAAAGAAGAAGAGATTAGAGAAATTAATGATGGTGAATTACTTCTAGAAAATATGGTTATTGAATTCCAACCTGCCCAAAAAGGTTGGATGGAAAATATATCTAATTATGTGGCACCTCTTGAAATAGGAGATGTAATGCGCTGCAGCGGAATTGCTAGAGTAGTAGATAGTAAATCCAAGAAATTTAAAAAAGGTGACATTGTATCGGGCCAAACATGTTGGCAAACTCATCCTATATTGAATGAAGATGACATAGAAATAATTGAAGATACAGATATGCCTACAGCATACTTAGGTGCGCTTGGTGGCACAGGATTAACTGCATATTTTGGAGTTACCAAAATAAGTAAGCCAAATCCCGGCGATACTGTAATTGTAACTGGTGCTGCAGGAGGAGTTGGATCTTTAGCTGGACAAATCTTTAAGATTGCTGGATGCAAAGTTTATGGTATTGCAGGAGGAAAAGAAAAGTGTGAAATGCTTATAAATGAATTTGGGTTTGACGGATCAATAGATTATAAATCTGAAGATCTTAATGAAAGCTTAAGTAAGCTATGTCCTAATGGAGCTGATATTGTATATGATAATGTTGGCGGAAGAATTTTAAATGATTGCCTATTACATTTAGCATTGAATGCAAGAATTGCTATTTGTGGGATAATATCTAGACATAAAACCGATAATATGAATTTCGGACCTGAAAATTATTCAAATTTAATTTTCAAAAGAGCAACCATGCAAGGTTTTTTGATGTTAGATTATATGTCAGAGACAGCTTCAGCTAGAAATAAAATGAAAAAATGGATTAAAGATGGCAAACTAATTTGCAAAGAAGATTTAAGAGAGGGTTTTGAGAATGCGCCTGATACTCTTAAAGGTCTTTTTGATGGTAAAAATAAAGGAAAACAACTTTTAAAAATAACTAACTAATTGATTGTATTGTCTAATGAATCGTGGACGAAGATTATATAGTGGTGTATTAATACCGATTGAAAATAAATATTAAAATTGAGGAGATTTTGATGGATAAACAAGTAAATGAATCAGGACTTGAACCAAAGGAAGAAATTCAAGAGTTGGTTAGAAGATCTAGAGAAGCTCAAAAACAAATTGAAAATTATACTCAGGAACAAGTTGATGAACTTATACGAGCAATGGTTTGGTGTGTTGCAAGGCCTGGAGTTGCAGAAGAAATCGCTCAATTTACGGTTGATGAAACACAGCTAGGAAACTACGAAGGTAAATTTCTTAAGATACAGAGAAAAACTCGAGCAACTCTAATGGATATTATTGATGAAAAATCTGTTGGAATATTAGAAGAGGATAAAGAAAGACAAATTGTCAAAATTGCAAAACCTATGGGTGTAATTGGAGCACTTGCTCCATCTACAAATCCTGAAGCAACACCAGTTATTAAAGCCATTCATGCTGTCAAAGGAAGAAATTCAATTATTGTTGCTCCCCATCCTAGAGCAAAACTAACAAACAAGAAGATATGCGACCTTATGAGAGCCGCAATTGAAAGTTGTGGAGCACCAGCTGATTTAGTAATAGGTATTGAAATCCCATCTTTAGAACTTACCAATGAACTTATGGCCCAGTGTGATAGAGTGCTTGCTACTGGAGGCGGTGCAATGGTTAATGCAGCCTATTCAAGCGGAACACCTGCTCTAGGAGTTGGAGTTGGTAATGCTGTTATTACCGTTGATGAAACTGCTGATTTAGATGATGCTGCTGATAAAATAAAAATTTCAAAAACCCTTGATTTAGCAGCCTCATGCTCTGCGGATAATTCAGTTATTTTAGTAGAAAAGATTTATGAAGATATGCTTTCAAAACTAGAAGTAAGAGGTGGTTATTTAGCAAATTCAGAGGAAAAAGAAAAACTTCGTAATACGATATGGGATGAAGAAGGCCATTTGAATACAGCTATTGTAGCTCAACCAGCAGAAAAAATTGCTGAAATGGCAGGTCTAGATATTCCAGAAAATACTGAATTTATAATCGTTTCTGAAGATGGATGGGGACCGGAAAATCTGTTTTCAGGTGAAAAATTATCAGTAGTAATGGCATTATACAAAGCCAATGATATCGATCATGCTATTGAACTAACTAACAATATCCAATCTTACCAGGGGCAAGGACATTCTTGTGGTATTTATTCAAGTAGTGATGAAAATATAATGAAGCTTGCTAATATTACTAAGACATCAAGAGTTATGGTAAATCAACCTCAGGCAGCATCAAATAGTGGAAACTTATGGAATGGAATGAGACAAACATTTTCATTAGGATGTGGTTCTTGGGGCGGAAACGGAACCAATAATAATATTTCCTGGAGAGATTTAATTAATGAAACATGGGTATCAAAACCATTACCTCAAACCAAAGAATTAATTTCTGATGAAGAACTCTTCGGTGATGTTATGAATAAAATTAGTTAATTTAATTATTTTCAAAAAGTCATTAAATTTAGCTAAATTTATTATAATAGAGTGATGCTTTAACTTTTATTTAGAAATGTAATAAAGAAAAATGAAACTATCTGAAGAACAAATAGCCTTTTATGATGTTGCAAAAAATTTTGCAATTGAAAAAATGGCTCCTCATGCAGAAAAGTGGGATGAAGAAAAGATCTTTCCTGTAGAGACATTGCAAGAATTAGCACAATTAGGTTTTGCTGGTATTTATGTTTCTCCAGATTTAGGTGGATCAGGATTATCAAGGTTAGATTCAACATTAATTTTTGAAGGCCTTAGTCAAGGCTGCACATCTACAGCTGCATTTTTATCTATACATAATATGGCAACATGGATGATAGATAATTTTGGAAGTCAGGAGTTAAAAGAACGTTTTGTTCCTGATCTTTGTTCGATGAAAAAAATAAGTTCTTATTGCTTAACTGAACCAGGCGCAGGATCAGATGCCGGTGGTTTAAGAACAAAAGCAGAAAAATCGGGCGACCATTATATTTTGAATGGAACTAAATCGTTTATTTCTGGCGGAGGCTTTTCTGATGTATATGTTACAATGGTTAAAACTGATGAAAACTCTATCTCGACCCTTGTAATAGAAAAAGATAGTGAAGGCCTTTCATTTGGTGGACAAGAAAAGAAGATGGGCTGGAATTCTCAACCCACAGCTCAAGTAATTTTTGAAGATTGTAAAGTTCCTGTTGAAAATCTAATCGGACAAGAAGGTGATGGTTTTAAAATTGCAATGATGGGCTTAGATGGAGGCAGACTCAATATTGCTGCCTGCTCTCTTGGTACAGCACAATCAGCATATGAAAGAGCTGTCCAATATGTTGGTGAAAGAGAACAATTTGGAAAAAAATTACAAGAATTTCAAGCTCTCCAGTTTAAACTAGCAGATATGTGTACTGAATTAGAAGCCTCAAGATTGATTCTGAGAGAAGCTGCAATAAAAGTTGATGATAATGCATCAGATAAAACAAAAGCCGCAGCTATGGCAAAAAGATTTGTTACTGATGCAGGCTTTAACATTGTGAATGAAGCGCTACAAATTCATGGAGGTTACGGTTATTTGAAAGATTATCCTCTGGAAAGAAATCTTAGGGATTTAAGAGTACACCAAATTCTTGAAGGAACTAATGAGATCATGAGAGTTATCATAGCTAGAGAAATACTTAAGGAAAATAAATGAGCGTTGAAGAAGTCTTTTTTGAAAAAAAAGGTTCTTTAGGTCTTATTACACTTAATAGGCCAGACGCATTAAACGCATTAACATTAAAAATGGTCAGGGAAATTCATCCAAAACTTAAAATTTGGGAGAATGATGATGAAATCAAAACTGTAGTAGTCACCGCGGTCGGTGATAGAGCATTTTGTGCTGGCGGAGACATAAGGGCACTTTATGATTGGGGAAAAAACAATGATAAAAAAGCTACTGGTTTTTATTATGAAGAATACCAACTCAATCAACTAATAAAATCATACTCTAAGCCATATGCATCATTTGTTAATGGTATTGTGATGGGTGGAGGCGTTGGTGTTTCGGTGCACGGTGCTTTTAGAGTAGCTGGAGAAAATTACTCATTTGCAATGCCTGAAACAGGGATTGGACTATTTCCAGATGTTGGAGGAAGTTTTTTTCTATCTAGATTAAAAAATAATGTTGGTATGTATCTAGCTTTAACAGGAAGTCGCATTAAATCATCTGATGCGATTGAACTGGGTATTGCAGAATATTACATAGAGTCAGAAAATTATGACAAAATATTTAATAAATTATCTGAAGGCTCTTCGCCAACTGAAATTCTTTCATCATTTCATTCTAATAAGATTAACTCAGATCTTAAAAATAATTTTGAAGAAATTAATAAACTTTTTTCTGGAGATAGTCTTGAAGAAATTATTAATAAATTAGAGAGTGATCAATCTGATTTTGCTCAAAAAAATCTTAGCTTACTAAAATCTAAATCACCAACATCTCTTAAAATTACTTTTAGACAAATAAAAAATGGAGCAGAATTAGATTTTGAAGATTGCATGAGAATGGAATATAGAATGGTTTCAAAAGTAATGTCTGATCATGACTTTTATGAAGGTGTGAGAGCTCTCATAATAGATAAAGACAATAAACCTTTATGGAAGCCAGGAAATATTGATGAAATTTCAGATGAAAGTATAGATGAATTTTTCAAGAATTTAGAAAGTAATGAGTTAAATTTTAATACGAGGTAAAGATGGCAAATATAACTTTTATAGGTTTGGGAAACATGGGGCTTCCTATGGCAAAAAACCTGATTAAGGCTGGACACACAGTTTATGGCTTCGATCTGTCTGAGGAGCAAATGAATCAATTTATTGCTGCAGGTGGAAATAAAGAGGAAAATATACCTTATGCATTAAAAAAATCTGATACAGCAATAACAATGCTTCCTTCAGGAAATCATGTAAAAAAAATTTATATGGGCGATGATGGAATTATAAATAATGCTGATAATAATTTACTCCTAATTGATTCATCTACAATAGATGTTGAGACTTCCCGTGAAGTTGAAAAAGATGCAAACGAAAATAATCTAAAAATGCTTGATGCACCTGTTTCTGGAGGCGTTACTGGTGCAGAAGCAGGAACACTAACTTTTATGGTTGGTGGAGATATTGATGCATTTAATAAGGCAAAAGAATTTTTAGATATTATGGGCGGAAATGTTATACATGCCGGTCAAGCAGGAAATGGGCAGGTAGCAAAAATAGCCAATAATATGCTTTTAGCAATATCAATGATTGGAACTTCTGAAGCATTTAATCTTGCAAAAAATTTGGGTTTAGATGCATCTACTTTTTTCGATATTGCCTCTACAGCATCAGGTCAATGCTGGTCGATGACAAGCTATTGTCCTGTTCCTGGCCCAGTTCCAACTAGCCCGGCAAATAATGACTATAAACCTGGATTTTCTGCTGCATTGATGTTGAAAGATCTTAGATTATCACAAGAAGCATCTTCTTTTTCAAACTCAAGAACGCCTTTAGGCGAAAAGGCTACTGCTATTTATGAAGAAATGGAAAAGAATGGAACTGATAATTTAGATTTCTCAGGTGTAATTAAATTACTGAATGAAGAACTATAATTTTAAAATGTCCAATAATATCAAAATACCAGTATTTGAAAATTTTAAAGATAGCGCTCATTTAACTAAAGATAAATATGAAGAAGCTTATAAATTTGCTTTGGATAATCCTGAGTCCTTTTGGGAAAAAGAAGGAAAAAGAATAAACTGGATAAACCCTTATACTAAGGTCAAAGATGTTACATGGTCCAATAAGGATGTAAATATTAAATGGTTTTATGATGGAACCTTGAATGCAAGCTATAATTGTATCGATAGACACTTATTGGATAAATCTGATCAAATTGCGATCATTTGGGAAGGCGATGATCCAAATGAGTCAAAAAAAATTACATATAAAGAGTTACACAAAAAAGTTTCTAAATTTGCAAATATTATGAAGCACTTTGGTGTTCAAAAAGGTGACAGAGTTACAATATATATGCCAATGATACCTGAAGCTGCATACGCAATGTTAGCTTGTTCAAGAATTGGAGCAATTCACTCTGTTGTTTTTGGAGGTTTTTCTCCTGATGCACTTGCTGGCAGAATACTTGACTGTGATTCTAAATTCTTAGTAACTGCTGATGAGGGAATAAGGGGTGGTAAAATTGTACCATTAAAAGCTAATTCGGATAAAGCTCTTGAACAATGCCCAGATATAAAAAATGTCTTTGTTGTTAAAAGAACTGGTGGAGACATTGAAATGAAAGAAGATAGAGATGTTTGGTATCATGAGGCAGCTGAACTTGTTGGTGATGAATGTCCTCCTGAAGAAATGAATGCAGAAGATCCACTTTTTATTCTTTATACTAGCGGTTCAACAGGTAAGCCCAAAGGTGTTCTTCATACAACCGGTGGTTATATAGTCTATGCATCATATACCCATGAAATAATTTTTGATTATCGTGATAATGATATTTATTGGTGCACAGCTGATGTTGGTTGGGTAACTGGACATTCTTATATAGTTTATGGACCTCTAGCTAATGGAGCCACGACCTTAATGTTTGAAGGAGTACCAAATTATCCATCAAATTCAAGATTTTGGGAAATATGCGATAAACATAGCGTTAATATTTTTTATACTGCTCCAACAGCAATAAGAGCTCTTATGAAGGAGGGGGATGCACCAGTCAAATCAACTAGTAGAAAAAGTATACGATTACTTGGCACTGTTGGAGAGCCAATTAATCCAGAAGCTTGGATGTGGTATTTTAATATAGTGGGAGAAAAAAATTGCCCAATAGTTGATACTTGGTGGCAAACAGAAACTGGGGCAACATTAATCTCGCCCTTACCTGGTGCTACAGATTTAAAACCAGGATCAGCTTCAAAACCTCTACCAGGTGTAAGGCCTGTCCTCCTAGACTCTGAAGGAAATATCTTAGAAGGTGAAAATGAAGGAAATTTATGTATAGCCGATAGTTGGCCTGGACAAATGCGAACTGTTTATGGGGATCATAAAAGGTTTATTGAAACTTACTTTAGTCAATATGATGGTTACTATTTCACTGGGGATGGATGTAAAAGAGACGAAGACGGCTATTATTGGATAACTGGAAGAGTGGATGATGTTATAAATGTTTCTGGTCATAGAATGGGGACAGCTGAAGTAGAAAGCGCCCTAGTTTCTCATGAAAAAGTATCTGAAGCCGCTGTTGTAGGCTTTCCTCATGAAATTAAAGGTCAAGGAATTTATGCGTATGTAACACTTAATGCCGGAGAAAGCGGTAACGAAGAAATTAGAAAAGAGTTAATAAACTGGGTTAGAAAAGAAATTGGTCCAATAGCTAGCCCAGATTTGATTCAATTTGCACCAAATTTACCTAAAACAAGATCAGGAAAAATCATGCGCCGTATCTTAAGAAAAATCGCTGAAAATAACTATTCAGAATTAGGTGATACATCAACGCTAGCCGAACCGATGGTAGTCGATGAATTAATAGAAAATAGACAAAATAAATAAATTCATGAAAGCAATAGTAATAGCTGACAAAAAACTCAACTGGATGGACAACGAGGATCCAGATTGCAAAGATAATGAAGTCATCATTAAAGTTAAATCAACTGCTGTTAATAGAGCAGACCTTGCCCAAAGAGCAGGACTATACCCTGCACCTCCTGGAGCAAGTGAAATTCTTGGACTTGAATGCAGTGGGATCATTCAAGAAATTGGTAGGAATGTTGTTAATAGAAAAGTAGGTGATGAGGTTGTTGCATTACTTTCTGGAGGCGGATATGCAGAGTATGTTTCATGTCCCGAAATTCAAACTCTTCCTCTTCCTAAAAATATAAACTTAAGCGATGGTGCGGCTATACCCGAAGTTTTTGCGACTTGTTGGCTGAATTTATTTATGGAAGGTAATTTAAAAAAGGGTGAGAAAGTTTTATTTCATGCTGGAGCCAGTGGAATAGGAACTGCAGGAATTCAACTTTGTAATATTTTTCAATGTGAGTCATATATAACCGCTGGAAGTGAAGAAAAAGTTGAATTCTGTATAGATCTTGGTTCTAGTGCTGGCAATGTTAGATTAGAAAATTCATTTAAAAGTTTTAAAGACCATTGCCCCTCTGGATTAGATATTATACTTGATCCTGTTGGCGCAAATTATTTTGAAGAAAACTTAAATAATTTAGCTATTGATGGAAGATTAATAATTATTGGAATTTTAGGCGGAGTTAATGGAAAGATAAATATTGGCCATCTATTAATGAAAAGACAAAAAATTATTGGATCGACAATTAGATCAAGATCAATTGAGGTAAAAGGTAAAGTGATGAAAGCATTATATGAAAATATTTGGGATCATTTCGAAAAAAAAATAATCAAACCTATCATTTATAAAAAATTACCTATTAGAGAAGCAGATCAAGCACATAAAATAATGGAAAATAATAACAATATTGGAAAAATTATTCTTGAAGTTTTTTAATTATTTAACTGCCTGAAGTCCTTTATCAAGAGTATTTTCAAATCTATCAAACAACTCATGAATTTCATTTTCTTTTATAATTAGAGGCGGACAAACAGCTAACACATCCCCAATAGCTCTCAAAATTATACCTTCACTGTGGCCAACTTCAGCTAAAACAGGACCTGCACTTCCTATAGGATCAAAAGGAGCAGAAGTTTCTTTATCTTTTACTAATTCTACTGCGCCCATTAAACCTACACCTCTTGCTTCTCCAACTAATTCCTTTTTTTCTAGATTTTTTAGTCTTTCTTGAAAAACTGGTTCTAAAGATGAAACTCTTTCCATAAGACCTTCTTCTTCAAGGATTTTAATGTTTTCAAGGGCAACTGCACATGCAACAGGATGTCCGGCGGAAGTAAACCCACTTCCATAAAGATTGTTTTTAACAGTATTTTCAGCAATAGGTTCATATATTCTATCTGTCATCAGAACTACACCCATTGGTATATAATTTGATGTAATTTGTTTTGATAAAATTATTAGATCCGGCTCTATGCCATAAAGTTCACAAGCGAATCTTTTTCCGGTTCTACCAAAACCATTAATAACTTCATCTGCGACAATCAAAATATCGTATTTCTTGCATACTTCTTGAATCTTCTTCCAATATGTTTTTGGAGGTACAATTAATCCTCCAGCACCCATTACAGGTTCACCAAAAAAAGCTGCAACAGTCTCTGGACCCTCTTTAATAATTAGATCCTCTAGTTCATTTGCACATCTAGTAGCAAACTCTTCTTCAGTTTCGCCCTCTTGACCCTCTCTCCAATAATGAGGACATCTAGTATGCAGAACCTGTTTAATTGGTAAATCAAAATCATTATGCATCAAAGGAATGCCAGTAAGACTTCCTGATGCTATTGTTATTCCATGATAAGCCTTAAATCTTGATATAATTTTTTTCTTTTCAGGTCTATTCAAGGCGTTATTGTAATACCATATCATTTTCATAGCAGAGTCATTTGCTTCAGATCCAGAATTTGTATAATGAGCATGAGTCATATTCAAACCAACAATTTCAGTTAATTTTTGCGAAAGCTGAGCAACTGCGGGATGAGATTTATGAGTAAATGAATGATAATAAGGTAATGTTTCAAGTTGCTTCTTTGCTGCCTCTACAAGTCTTTCTTCGCCAAATCCAACTGCTACTGACCATAAGCCTGCCATAGCTTCAATGTATTCGTTACCTTGATCATCCCAAACCTTTATTCCCTTACCTTTTGCAATAACCATTGGTCCCTGATTTTCAATTCTTTTAGCATTAGAATAAGGATGAAAATGATGCGCAGCATCTAAGGCCGCATATGAATTTGGTTTAATTTTATCAGTCATTTCTTTCTCTTAATGAATAAAGGCCTTTATAAAGGTTTAATTGCATAAATTGTAAAAAAAATTTATCATTTATTCAAAATAAATGGACCACTTATTAGAAAAAATTACAGTTATTGATTGTGCTAGCTATATAGCTGGTCCTGCAGCGGCTACAATAATGTCTGATTTTGGTGCTAGAGTAATCAAAATAGAATCCCCGGATATTGGAGATTCTTACAGAAGTTTACTTCGTTTACCAGGTTTACCGGAAAGCAGTGAAAACTATCCATGGATATTAACGAGTCGAAATAAAGAAAGCTTAGCGTTAGACCTTAAATTCAAAGAAGCTCATATCATTCTTCATAAATTAATAAAAAAATCAGATATATTTATAACTAATTATCCATTCCCAATTAGGGCTAAATTAAAAATAAACTCTGAGGATATATTAGAAGAAAATAAAAAACTAATATATGCATCTTTATCTCCATATGGCGAAAAAGGCGATGAAAAGGATAAGACAGGATATGATGCAACTGCATGGTGGGCAAGGTCAGGGCTAATGCACGCAGTTAGAAATAACTCAAATTCAGAACCAAGTTCATCAACGCCAGGAATGGGAGATCACCCTACTGCCTCAGCGCTCTTTGGGGCAATAATGATGGCACTATATAAAAGAGAGATAACTGGTGAAGGCTCAGAAGTTTCTTCATCTTTAATGGCTAACGGGCTCTGGTCAAATGGCATATATAATCAAGCAGCATTATGTGGTGCAAATTTTGTAGAAAATACTGGAAGAGGAACAAAAGGAGCTTTGGCAGAAAAATATAAATGTAAGGACGGCAGATGGTTTATTCTAGTAATGTTAAATGAAGAGAGAGAATGGCCTCTTTTACTTAAATGTTTAAAACGAGAAGATGTTAATCATGATATACGTTTTAATACAAGAGAAGGCCGAGCAAAAAATTCTTTGGAATTAATGAAAATTTTAGAAGAAGAATTTCTTTCAAAAGGTTGGGAGCAACTTAAAGAACTTTTTGAAAAATCCGGTGTAACATTTGGGGCAATCTCTGAGCCGTATGATCATATTAATGATCAACAAATAGCCGATAACTTATTTTTTACTAAGTTCACTGATAAAGAAGATCTATTAACTGTTGATAGTCCAATTTTTATGAAAAATGAAAAGAAAAAAAAACCTCAAACCGCCCCTGAAATTGGAGAACACACAAGACAAATTCTTGAAGAGTTAGATTATGATAAGACCGCAATAGATAAACTGGAAAGTAAAAAGATTATCAAAACTTAAACAGCTAAATGTTTCAATCTTTTCCTTTGATGAGATGGAGGAAGCGTCATTTCTTCTCTGTATTTAGTAACAGTTCTTCTAGCAACATCAATACCTTCTTCCTTTAGTAATTTCGATAATTTATTATCTGATAATACTTTTTCTTCATTATTAATTAGTTGAATAATTTTTTCTTTTACAACCTTTGAAGACAATCCGTCATCATCAGATAATGTGTTAAGAGATTTAGAAAAAAAGAATTTCAAATCATAAGTACCTCTAGGCGTATAAATAGTTTTAGAATTAGTTATTCTTGATACTGTGCTCTCATGAATATCGAGTTCATCTGCAATATCCTTTAACTTTAAAGGTCTCAAGCTCATAACACCGTTATTAAGAAACTTTTCTTGCTTCTTAATAATTTCTTTTGCAACCTTTAAGATAGTTGAAGCTCGTTGTTCTAGAGCTTTGACTAATCCCTTGCCAGCTAGAAAATTTGCAGACAAATACTTTTTATCTTCTTTTGATAATTTTTTTCTTGATAATTCTTCCCAATACCCAGTTAAGACAATTACTTTAGGTAAAGTTTCTTCATTAAGAGATACAATCCATTCATTCTTATCTTTTTCTACAATAATATCAGGAGAATTAATGTGCGAAATTAAATCACTATCTGTATCAATGGGGGCAGGACTGCATCTTTTTAACATATCTAAACTATCTTTTAATTTTTCTATATCAATTTTAAGTTTCTTTGATATTGAAAAAATATTCTCATTAGCAAGAATCGATAAGTTTTTTGATAGAAGCTTTAAATCACTATCTAATAAATTTTGTGATTTTAGTTGTAGAGTTAAAAATTCTTCAAGATCATTTGAAAAAATACCTAATGGCTCAAATGACTTCAAAACCTTTAGAATTTTTTCAATGCGAAGTAAGTCAATATTTAAATCAATAGAAAGCTCTTTTGTAGATACTTTCAAATATCCATTAGGTTCAATAAATTCAAGTATTGATAGAGCAATCAATCTATCAATCTTATTTTGAAAAGATATATTTATTTGATCAGTAATGATTTGATATAAACTATTCTTAGATTCTACTGTTTCTTCAATAATATTATCTATTGATTTTGATGATGATTCATAAAGATTAGCTGTGTCAAACGATGGGCTTCCTTCTGAGTCTTCATTATGCGAGAGTGAACTCTCTAATTTCTTCTGTGAAGATAAATTTTCATCATTGCCATTTATGTTGTCTTTTAAGCTCTCATTATCACCTACTTTTTCTAAAAGTGGGTTATCAAGGATCTCTTCCTGAAGATAATTATCAAGATCAATATTATTTAACTCTAAAAGTTTGATTGCTTTAAGCAATTGAGGAGTTAAAGTCATTTTTTGACTTTGTTTGATATTTTGAACTAAAGAAATTTTTGCCATAATTTACCTTATTTTATATAAATGGCATGAATATTGCATATAGTCAATATAACTACAGTTATCTGTATTTTTTATATTTTATCCTACATTAGTATCTTTTTATATTATAACATTATTTATGTTAAAAATTCCTAGCAGAGATAATATTTTAATAGATAATTATGGTAGAAAAATTGATTACCTAAGAATATCAGTGACTGATAGATGCAATTTAAGATGCACATATTGTATGCCTGAAAAAATGAAATTTATGAGTAAAAAGGATATTTTGTCATTTGATGAAATGTATGAATTATGTGAGCATTTTATTGCAAGGGGCATTAAAAAAATAAGAATTACAGGCGGTGAACCTCTTGTAAGAAAAGGCATATTAGAATTTATTAATAATCTTAAAAGTTTCAAAAATATGAATATGCTTGATGAAATTACACTTACAACAAATGGCACTCTTTTAGAAGATTATAGTAAGGAGCTAAAAAACTCCGGAATTGATAGAATAAATATATCCCTCGATACACTAAATGAGGAAAAATTTGAAAAGATCACTAGAAGGAAAAACTTAAAAAAAGTTTTAAGAGGTATTGATGAGGCTAAGAAGTATAATTTTAAATTAAAGATAAATACGGTTGTTCTAAAAGGCAGTAATATAAATGAAATTCCTGAGTTAATTTATTGGTCACATATAAATGGAATGGATATCAGCTTAATTGAAACTATGCCTTTAGGAGATATTGATAGCGACCGTTATGATCAATTTTTTTCCATTAATGAAATGAGAAAAAAAATTGAAAAGAAGTTTACTCTAACGAAATCAACTTATACTACATCTGGCCCTTCAGATTATTATAAGGTTAAGGAAACAGGAAAAAATGTTGGCTTTATTACGCCTCTTTCAAATAATTTTTGTAGTTCTTGCAACAGAATAAGGGTTACCTGCACAGGTATGTTATATATGTGTTTAGGGCAAAATGATAAAATTGATTTTAAGTCAATATTAAGATCTAAAGATTACAATAAATTAGATGCCGCTATAAATCTTGCAATGAGAATCAAGCCGGAAAAACATGAATTCTCAATCAAACCAAGAATGAAAAATACTAAAATAGAAAGACATATGTCTGTAACAGGAGGTTAATCTAATCTTTTTTTGATTTCTTCTTCAATCAACCAGAGTCTATCTTGTCCCCATTGATAAAATGGATTTTTATAATTTTCATCGGCAATCTTAAAAGAGGGAACTCCCCAGCAATTTCCTTCATACATTTCATTTAGATTTTCATCTAAAATTTTCTTCCATTTTCTCTTGCCAAGATCTTTCTTAATTTCATTCCATGAAAGATCTAATTCTCTTACTAATTTTTTTAGAAATACTTTATTTCCAATATTAACGCCATCATGAAAAGAAGCGATTGTTAATTTCTCAATATAAGAAAAACCTTTCTTATGAGCATTAATTATTGGGAATAGTGAATAAGCTAATTCTGCTGGTTTGCCTAAAGGAGAGTATATTTTATTAAGAAAAATATTATTAATTCTACCCTCTCTGGCTGCATCTCCTAAAATATATTTACCTTTATATCGAGGTATATGCATACCTCGCATAAGCATAGGAAGTACTGGTTTAGTTATTATGTTTACAGGATATTTCTCTATTATATTCCTTATCCTAGGAAAACATATGTATGTATATGGGCTGTTTAATGAAGGATATATAGTTAAATTTAATTTATTAGTCTGATTTGAGAGATAATTTGTATTAGATTTTCTATTAATAATGTATCCATCTGTATCTGTCTTCTTAAGGCCTAATTCTATTAATCTATCTTCAAGATGATTTAATCTATCAACTCCCCAATAGCTTTCGCCCTCATAATAAAATGATGAACTGCTATAATATTCATTTCCTTTTCTAAATTTATTTCCTATTTCTATTGTAGTGTTTATTTCATTTATTAAATCAAATTTTTCTTTATATATTGTTTCGAGGCTTTTACTTTCCTCAAGCCATAAACTATCCATTAGATCTAAGGCTATCTGTATAAAACTACCTTGTTCACAATTTGAAAGAATTTTATTGGCTAAATCTACTTCACTTTTTAAGGGGTAATTTAAAATTTTTTTATCTTGTCCATACCAAGGAGCAATATTCCTTACATCATTTAAGCAATGAATTTTGAACATGCTTGGCTCAGGAACAGTTTGTCCTGGAGGACTGCCAACTAAGATACATTCTAAATCAACTTGATAACAACTTTTCAATTTTTCCAATATTGGAAGAACTAAAATAGAATAAGGGTCATCAACCTGATGATAATAAAATACTTTGTGTGATCTATTTTCAGTAACTCTTATCTTTTCTCTTTTTTGTCTTTCGTGAATTAACAAGTTTTCGTTAGACCAATTCATCATTAACTTATTTCGTGCTCTAGATAAAAATTTGTTTTGAAGATAATTACTTATATTTGTTAGCATATTAAAAAGTATAAAATATTGACAGAATTTATGTCAAAAATTAAATTTTACATAACCTACATAACTTATAATGAAACCAATAAAAAATAATTTAACTAAAATTTTAAATATTGAGTATCCAATCATTCAAGCACCAATGGGTTGGATCGCTCGTTCACAGTTAGCCTCGGCTGTTTCAGAAGCAGGAGGTTTAGGAATAATAGAAACCTCTTCTGGAGAATTAGATGTTATAAGAGAGGAAATTAAACTTATGCGCGAAAAAACAAAGAAACCATTTGGTGTAAATATTGCGCAAGCATTTGTAAAAGATCCAGATATAGTCAATTTTATTATAGATCAAGGTGTAAAATTCGTAACAACATCTGCTGGTGATCCAAATAAATATTGTAGTGAATTAAAAGAAGCTGGTTTAACTGTTTTTCATGTGGTGCCTTCACTTTCTGCAGCATTAAAGGCTATTGAGGCAGGTGTGGATGGTCTAGTCGTTGAGGGTTTTGAAGGCGGAGGTTTTAAAAGTCCTAATGGTGTTGCTTCAATGGTTCTTCTTCCTTTAGTTTGTTCAAAAGTTAATGTTCCTGTTATTGCGGCTGGAGGTTTTGTTGATGGCAAGACTATGGCTGCCGCATTTTCATTAGGGGCACAAGGAATACAAATGGGTACGAGAATGGTCTCTTCAAAAGAATCTCCTGTCCATGAAAATTGGAAAAACGCAATAATGTCGGCAGATGATCAATCCACTGTTCTTTTGAATAGATTTTCAAGTCCTGCATTAAGAGCTTTAAGAACAGATAAAACAAATAAACTTGAAAAGAATGATGATGTTAATGCTATGCAAGAATTTGGTACAGCTCTAGACCTTTATTTTGGTGGAGATATGGAATCTTCAATTGCTCTAACGGGTCAAGTGGCTGGAAGAATAGAAAAAGAAAAGCCAGTGAAAGATATTATTAACGAAACAATAAATGAATTCTATGCAACTATAGAAAAGTTTGGAAATTTATCTTAATAATTTAATCTGATAATTTAAGAAGTTGTTTTCCAAAATTCTTACCTTTAAACAAATTAGCTAAAGTATCTGGACAATTTTCAAGCCCTTCTACGATATCTTCTTTATAATTAATTTTTCCTTCAGCGACCCAACCTGCTAACTCCATAACTGCATGCGGAAATTGATCGGCATAATCAATAACGATAAAACCTTCCATTTTTGCTCTTTGAATAATTAGATTAAAAATTGTAGAAGGGCCCGGAGCTAATCTTTCCATAGTATAACCTGAAGAAATTCCACCGCACATAACCACTCTTGCTTTTTGAGCAATATTACCAAGTGCTGTTTCTAATATAGAGCCACCAACATTATCAAAGTAAATATTTAGGCCATTTGGAGCTAATTCGGCAATTCTTTTAACTACATCTTCATTTTTATAATCTATACAGCTATCAAAACCAGCTTCTTCAACAACCCATTTGCATTTTTCAGGGCCTCCGGCAATTCCTATTATATTTGTTGCTCCTTTAATTTTTGCTATTTGTCCAGCTACTGAGCCTGTTGCTCCTGCTGCACCTGATACTAGAACAGTATCATTTTGTTCTGGCTTACCTATATCAAGCATTCCAAAATAAGCTGTTAAACCTGTAATTCCATAAATACTTAAAGCAGATGTAGGAGAGATACCTTCAGGAAGTTTTTGTGGAGGCATAAAACCTGATCCTTCTCCAGAAATAGCATATTCTTGCCAACCAAAAGAACCTTGGACAATATCATCTTCAGAAAAATTTTGATTTTTGGACTCAATAACTTTTCCAACAGAACCTGCTCTCATTACCTCACCAATTTGAACAGGCGGTATATATGATGGAACATCATTCAACCAACCTCTTTGAGTGGGATCAAATGATAGATAAAGATTTTTTACTAAAATTTCACCCTCTTCAATGTCTCTAACCTCTTCTTCAACAAGTTCAAAGTTTTCAGATGAAACGTCTTCCATCATTGGTCTGGATTTAAGCTTTAGCATTCTATTTATTATTTGATTTCCCATAAATATCCCCTTTTACAAATACAAATTTAAATTGAACTTAATCATAAATATAATTTAAATTCTATCCTTTTATATTTAAATTTTTATGCATAAATTACTCTATTAATAGTTATAAATATGAAAAAAAATTTTTCTAATATAAACACCGGTCTTTTTATAGGTTTAACTTTATTTTTAGTTATTATTCTATCACCCAAACCTGATGGATTAAGTTCTGAAGCTTGGTATGTTGCAGCTGTCGGTGTTTTAATTGCAGTATTATGGGCTTCCGAAGCTATTCCATTATTTGTAACAGCATTATTTCCACTAGTTTTTTTTCCATTGCTTGGTGTTTCTACATTTGCCGATACAGCAATTCCATATGCAAACAAAAATATTTTCTTATTTCTGGGTGGTTTTATTCTTGCTTTAAGTATCCAAAAGTCCAATCTGCATGAGCGCATAGCTCTGAATATTTTACGTTTTGCAGGTAGAAGTGGACCGAGTTTAATTGCTGGCTTTATGTTTGTAAGTGCTTTTTTATCCATGTGGATGATGAATACATCAACAACATTAATGTTGCTTCCGATAGGTATTTCCGTCGCTCATATAATTAATGAGCAAAATCAAATTACAGATGGAAACTCTGATTTTGCAAAAGCTCTTCTTTTAGGTATTGCTCATGCAGCAAGTATTGGTGGTATGGCAACATTAGTGGGTACTGCACCTAATGCAATTTTTGCCAGCTTTATTGAAACTAATTATGGTGTAGAGATTAGTTTTAGAACATGGATGACAATTGGGTTACCAGTTGTGCTTCTTTTACTCCCGCTTTCATGGATAACTTTATCAAAAATTGTTTATTCAACAGATTTTTTGAAAGGTGGTGATACAGCTATTCATCTTCAAAACCAATACAAAAAATTAGGTCCCATGACAATTCCTGAAAAAAGAGTAGCAATAATTTTTTCTTTAACTGCGCTATCGTGGATGTTTAGAGATTTAATTCAATTAATCCCCTTCCTTAATAATTTAACTGATCATGTTATAGCAATGGTTTCAGCAATAATGCTGTTTCTTATTTCAGATGGCAGCAAAGATGGTAAATTAATGGATTGGGAAAATGCTCAGAAAGTTCCTTGGAATCTTCTAATTCTTTTTGGTGGAGGTTTAAGTCTAGCAAATGCTGTCGCTTCCACTGGATTAGCTGCATGGCTAGGAAATGGTTTAGAGCCATTTGGCGCATTAGGACTTATAGCTCTAATATTTGCCGCCGTAACATTAATTGTTTTTCTTACTGAATTAACATCTAATATTGCTACAACAAGTGTTTTTTTGCCTGTTATTGCTGCATTAGCAATTGGCCTAGGCGAAGACCCAATAATGTTTGGCGCCTCAATAACTTTAGCGGCAAGTTGTGCTTTTATGCTTCCAGTTGCAACTCCACCAAATTTAATAGTCTATGGTTCTGGTTTTATAAGTATAAGATCTATGATGATCAGTGGTGTTGCATTAAACATTATTGGTATTATCATAATTGCATTAATTTCTGTTTTCTTAATACCCTATGTGATGTCGTAATTAAAAATGAATAAAGAAAAAATTAATAAATATTCTTACTGGAAAGCTAATCTTAAAATTGTTTCAATATTGCTTTCTATTTGGTTTATCTCATCTTTTGGTGCAGGAATTATTTTTTCTGATTTTTTAGATAAAATAAAAATTGGTGGATTTGAACTTGGTTTCTGGTTCGCGCAGCAAGGATCTATAATTATTTTTGTCCTCTTAATAGTTATTTATTGTTTCTTAATGAATAGATTGGATAAAAAATTTGAAGTTAGCGAAGACTAAATATGGATGTTCAATTATTAACATACATAATAGTTGGTGCAGCGTTTGCCTTATATATCGCAATAGCTCTTTGGTCTAGAGCATCCTCAACTGGTGAATTTTATGTTGCAGGAGGTGGAGTTCACCCTATTGCTAATGGAATGGCTACTGCAGCAGATTGGATGTCAGCCGCATCATTTATATCTATGGCTGGAATAATCTCATTCATGGGAAGAGATGGTTCAGTTTACCTAATGGGCTGGACAGGGGGATATGTATTGCTAGCCCTTTTGTTGGCACCTTACTTAAGAAAATTCGGCAAATTTACTGTCCCCGATTTTATAGGTGATAGATATTATTCAAATATAGCAAGATTAGTAGCTGTAATTTGCCTAATATTTATTTCTTTCACATACATAGCTGGTCAAATGCGTGGCGTTGGAATTGTATTTTCCAGGTTCCTAGAAGTTGATATTAACACAGGCGTTATAATAGGTATGGCAATTGTTTTTATTTACGCTGTTTTAGGCGGTATGAAGGGCATTACTTATACTCAAGTTGCTCAATATTGTGTTTTAATTTTTGCTTACATGGTGCCAGCTATTTTTATCTCTATATTAATGACTGGGAATCCAATACCTCAATTAGGATTTGGCTCTAAACTTTTAACTGAAGACATATATTTACTGGATAAGCTCAATTTAGTTTTAAATGATATAGGGTTTAACTCATATACCGATTTCAGTAAGTCAAAAATTGATATTTTTTGTATAACTGCTGCATTAATGATTGGTACTGCAGGTCTTCCGCATGTGATAGTTCGTTTTTTTACTGTCCCAAGGGTTAAAGATGCAAGGACATCAGCAGGTTGGGCACTGCTTTTTATAGCAATTTTATATTTAACAGCTCCAGCAGTGTCTTCATTTGCTCGACTAAATTTTATTAATACTGTTGATAATACAGCTTATACAGATACACCTAACTGGTTTAAAAATTGGGAAGATATTGGTTTAATTTCTTGGACAGATAAAAATAAAGATGGAATTATTCAATATCGATCAGGAAATGCGCTCGAAAAAAATAAACCTCAATTTACATCAGAACGAGGACAATATAATCAAAGATTAGTTCTTAATAATCCCACATCAAACACAAATGAAATATATATTGATAGAGATATAATGGTTTTAGCAAATCCAGAAATTGCAAAATTACCTAACTGGGTAATTGCTCTTGTTGCTGCAGGCGCCCTTGCAGCAGCTCTCTCAACTGCTGCAGGTTTGCTGCTTGTAATATCATCGGCTGTTAGTCATGATCTAATGAAAAAGACATTAAAACCTTCAATTACTGAAAAACAAGAGCTACTTTTGGCAAGACTGTCAGCGGCAACAGCTATAATAATTGCTGGTATTTTTGGAATTTATCCCCCAGCATTTGTCGCGCAAGTAGTTGCTTTTGCTTTTGGGTTGGCAGCTGCATCAATATTTCCAGCAATAGTAATGGGAATCTTTTCAAAAAGAATGAATCAGTATGGCGCAATATCTGGGATGCTTTCAGGTCTTATTTTCACAGCAACTTATATAGTATTTTTTAAGTTTATTTCTCCAGAATACAATACATCTGAATATTGGTTATTTGGAATTTCACCTGAAGGAATAGGTGTTATTGGAATGGCTATTAACTTTCTTGTCGCAATAATTATTTCTTCAATTACTAAGCCACCTCCAATTGAAGTTTATGAAATAGTTGATAACATTAGAATGCCGGGGGAAAATAAATGGTAAAATATAAATTTAATAAAGATGTTAATAAATTTTTAGATGAACTAAAAGCTTTAGGTGGACTACAATTAGAGAATTTAACGCCAATAGAAGCTAGAAAAATGAGTCTAATGGAAATGCCAACTCCAGAAGTTGAGTTAGTGGTTGAAATAGGTGCTGACGGACCATTTGGTCCTATTCCTATTTATAATTATACTCCGTTAAATGCTCCAAAGAATAAACCTCTTCCCACAATAGTATATTTTCATGGAGGCGGTTGGGTGGTAGGATCCAGACTAGGCTCTGATTCTTTATGTAGATATATGGCAAATAAATCCGGTTGTAGAGTATTTTCAATCGAATATAGACTAGCTCCAGAATTTAAATTTCCTGTGCCTGTTGAGGATTGTTTTGCGGCACTTGATTTTATAAATAAAAATTATGAGGACTTGCTAGTTGATAAAAACAAGATAGTTGTCGCAGGTGATAGTGCTGGTGCAAATTTGGCAACTGTAGTAGCTATTATGGCGAGAGAAAGAAAAGATATAAATTTAGCTTATCAATTATTGATTTATCCAGCTACGGACGCCTCTTCGCATTACCCATCGTATGACGAAAATTCTAAAGGTTTTCTATTAGAAAAAAGTAGCATGGATTGGTTTTATAATCATTACTTACCAAATGATGATGCAAGAAAAGATTGGAGAGTTTCGCCAATACTAGCTGAAGATCTTACAAATCTGCCACCTTCATATATAATTACTGTTCTGGCAGACCCTTTAAGGGATGAAGGCAGAGCATACGCAGAAAAGTTAAAGGAAAATGGTAACGATGTTGAGCATGTAGAATACAGTGATACAGTACATGCTTTTTTCTCATGGGCCACAGTTTTCGAAAGCTCTAAAAAAGCAGTTGATAAAGCCTGTAAAAGTATAAATAAAGCTTTAGGCTAAATGTAAGAATCTACAAATTTTGCAATTCTTTTTATAGATTTTTTAGCTTCTGGTATAGCCAACCAACCTAAGCAAAATGCTTGGAAAACATGAAACAATCCTTTCCATTCAATAAATTCAACTTTCCCAGGATTCTCTATTTTTAGTTTTTCATATAAACGTGAGCTATCATCATAAATTGTTTCTTCTGAAGCTACTTGTATTTGAATTGGGGGCATATCTCTATAATTTGCAAATAAAGGTGAGATAAGGGGATTCATTGGGTCCTCACTACCACAATACGCATTCACAGTTACCTGCATACCAGGCCCAGGTTTTATCATAGGATCTCTGTGACCTCTTTCATGAATTGAATTGCCACTTAATGTCAAATCTGTCCATGGAGAAATAACTATCGCACATGATGGGATTGGTAATTTTTCAGACTTAATTTTCTGTAACAAGGCAAGTGTTAGACCTCCACCCGCAGAATCTCCTGCAATAAAAATTTCATTTGAATTAATGCCATCCTCTAAAAGATATTTATAGGCTAATAAAGCATCCTCTATTGCAGCGGGAAAAGGGTTTTCTGGAGCTAACCTATATACAGGAAAAACAACATGAGATTTTGTGATAAGAGAAAGCTGAGTAATTAGTGCTCCATGTGTTTCAGGACCGCAAGCTACATAGCCACCTCCATGAAGGTATAAAAGTGTTTTATTGGACTTAACATTTTTATTATTTAACTTAAGAAGCTCAAGATGGCCTATATTCATATTTGAATAGTCTATATATTTTTCCTTTCTCCAATTTGCTTTGAAAAAAGAAATCCTATCTTCGCTAAAATCTCTTCTAATATCGTTTGGATGATTAATTTCTGGAGCATTATCTATTATCTTACTAATTGTTGATGACCAAAATCTACTCCTTAAACTAGGCAATTTTTTCTCCTTGGACAATTTGACTTTCAATTAACTTATTAATTTCATCGTCAGAAAAACCATACTCTTTTAGAATTTCTGATGAATGTTCACCAAGAGCTGGCATAAATGATGGTTTTTCACAATCATTATCTAAGAAATTAGCTGGAGGCTTAGGTCCTTTTAGAAGATCTTCACCATCTTTCTGTGTATTGATTACTGTTTTATTATTTATAACTTGTGGATCTGAAAATATTTCTTCTCTTTTATTGATTTTAGCGGCAGGGACGTCATTTTCTTCCATCTTCTTAACAAGCTCATCTGAGGTAAAGTCTAAATAAGCATTCAACAAGATTTCTTGCATTTCCATAACATTCATCATCCTATTCTCTGTCGTTGAAAATCTCTCGTCCTCTAGAAGATCTTCTTTTCCAATTGCTTTAAGTACACCTGCAAATTCACTATCATTAATAGCCACTAATGCAATGTATCCATCTTTTGTTTTAACTGGCTCATAAAAGTCAGCAATATTCGGTATTGGAGCCCAATCATCACCATGCCAAGAATAATTGTACATAGAATCAGACCACATAAAATAAAGAGCCGTATCAAGCATAGATAATGTTACTCTTTGCCCCTTGTTCGTTTTTTCTCTTTTGTATAAAGCCGCTGTCATGGCTTGAGCTGCAGTAAGTGAAGTTATTTTATCGCACATAAGCGTTTTCATATATTTCGGTTGGCCTTCAATTGATTGCGCATCACAAACTCCTGCAGTAGCCTGAATCAGCGGATCATAGACTCTTCTTTTTGAATACGGTCCAGTTTCTCCATATCCTGTAATAGACATCTGTATGATTCTGGGGTTAAATTTTTTTATACTTTCATAATCCAAGCCCAATCTTTCAAGAGCTCCTGGACGAAAATTATCAATAATAACATCTGCACTTTCAATTAATTTATAAATTATTTTTTTTGACTCCTCTTGTTTTAAATCCAAAGCTAAACTTCTTTTTGACCTATTAACAACTGCAAATAAAGCGCCACTTCCTTCTTTTATAGGGCCCATAACTCTTGCGTTTTCTCCTCTAAATGGAGGTTCAACTTTTATAACCTCAGCGCCCTGATCTCCGAGCATCGAAGCTGCCAAAGGGCCTGAAACAATTGTTGATATATCGATAATTTTTATTCCTTCTAATGGTCCCATCTTTATCCTCCCAAATCATGGTCTATTTAGATTATAATTAAATATTAATTAGTTTCTTTTTTCTAGCTCTAATTGAATATCTTTATGTTTTTCAGGCGTTAATTCATAACCTATACAAATCAGTGAAGCTAAAAAATAAAATAACATCGGAAAAAATGCAAAAGCAAATACCAAAGATTCTCTAATAGATTCGGTAACTTCTTTTCCAGAACCAAAACCTGTTGACTCAAGATAAAGATAAACCATACCAACTGCTAA
>CACANC010000001.1 GCA_902533755.1 uncultured PS1 clade bacterium | reverse complement strand
AAGAAATAATTGTTAACTCTGGAGGAGATAACATAGCTCCAGTCCGTCCAGAAACTAGCCTTACTTTTCAAGATGTTATTTTGCAGGCAATGGTTATAGGAGATAGAAGACCTTATTTAGTTGCATTGATTGTTGTAGATCCAGAAATCTCAAAAAATAAAAGTGAGGAGGAACTAAACATTGAAGTTTCTAATGCTGTAAAAAAAGCAAACGAAAATCTGTCTCAAGTAGAAAAAATAAAAAAATATATTATAATCGATGAGCCTCTTTCGACAGATAATGGAATGTTAACTCCTACCATGAAAATTAGACGTCATATGGTTAATGAAGTCTATGGGGAACAGCTAAACAACTTATATAAGAAATAAATTCATAAAATTTTTAAATAAATTAAGTAAGTGTTGACACCATAGATTGATTATTTTTTAATTCAATTATGCCACACGATAAAGTAAATGAAGATACAGCTAAATGCCCTATGTCTTTAGATGAAGTGGATCTATTTGAGCCTGGGGCACAAAATTTTTGGTATGACTCATATAAAATTCTCCATAAAGAATCTCCAGTACATAAAATTCCTGGCGAAGGAACATCTCCTGATACCGATGGATTTATATTATCGAAATACGAAGATATTGCTTTTGTTGTAAAAGACATTTTAAGATTCCCTCCACCTGTAATGAAAAATACAGATCTTGAAAAAGCAGGAGTTAGTGGCTTTAATGCAGAAAAAGAAGATATGGATGAAGAAAAATTACCTGCAAGTAGTGTAGTAAGTAGACATGATCCAAGTCTTATGAATGCATTTCAAGTTTCAATACAAAGCTTAAGACCTAATGAAGAATTATGGAAAGCCCACAAAAGACAATTAACTGACCCTTGGGTAGGTCCTGGAGCTTCTAGACATGAAAAAATGGTAACTGAGGCAACAAATAGATTAATAGATAATTGGATAAACAAAGATAAATTTGATTTTGTATCTGAATTTGCTATGCCCTTACCCCAAATCGTAATGGCAAATATCATAGGATTTCCGCTTGAAGATATTCCTTTTCATAAAAAATGGGGTGACGCTATGGTTATGCCTTTTGTTTATGGAAAAGGACATAGAAATCTCTTAACAAAAGATCAGTCTGATGAACAACAAGTGCTTTTGAAAGATTTCGGTAATTACGTAATTGACCAATTAGAAGAGAAAAAAAAGAATCCTAAAGATGATATGTTATCTTTCTTATTGGATGTTACCTACGAACCTTTTGATAGAAAACTTACAGATACAGAAATTATAGGTGTTGCATATGCAATGATAATTGGGGGACTGGAAACAACTCAATATGCAATTGCGCATCAAGCTGTTATGCTGATAGAGGATCCTGATCTTTATATTGATTTGGATATTAATAGGAAAAAAATAAACTCTTTTGTTGAGGAGTCTTTAAGAGTAAAAGCACCTACCCAAGGGCTATCAACGCGAATGACGACTCAAGATGAGGTTTTTCAAGGAGTTGAAGTTCCTAAGGGCTCAATACTCCATCTTAGATATGGTGCAGCAAATGTTGATCCAGATACATTTGAATGCCCTCACGAAATTGATCTTAATAGAAAAGCTTTAACTAGACATCTAACTTTTTCTCAAGGGCATAGAACATGTCCAGGAAATGGAATTTCTAGACTAGAACAAAATATAGCATGGAACTGCCTTATGGATAGAATTGAAAAGTTTGAATATACATCAGAGACAAAAATTGAATATCAACCAGGCATCATGTTGGGCACATTAGAATTACTTTTAAACTTCAAAAAGAAATAGCTTTCTAATAAATGTTTAAGTTTACCTTTTTAAATGATTAGTGTATTTAAAATTTATTTTAAACCTGAATGCCGACTTAGCTCAACTGGTAGAGCACCTGATTTGTAATCAGGGGGTTGGGGGTTCAAGTCCCTCAGTCGGCACCATTTAATTTACTTAATAGCGAAACCCTGACCTTTTCTGATATTCACTCTGTATAAGCATCAATAAATAATTGAAGGATTTGCCCTCTTTTACAAGCGCATTGTGCCAATACTGTGCCAAGGTCCGAGGTATGGGCCACTACCCCTATGGGGGATATCTATAGGTAATAGAGACAGAAAATGTGCGCTTAGATGTTAACCAGTTTTAAGAGTCATAGAGAAGGATTTTTTTATCTGAGTCTATGAGATTAAAAGTTAAAAAAGACTCTGTTTGAATTTATGTGAGTCTTAGAGATTTATTTTTTATA
Source organism: uncultured PS1 clade bacterium (assembly GCA_902533755.1). Classification (GTDB taxonomy): domain Bacteria; phylum Pseudomonadota; class Alphaproteobacteria; order MED-G09; family MED-G09; genus AG-430-B22. Next base: position 85,508 of record CACANC010000001.1, on the reverse strand, counting down.
AATAAGTATTCGTGATTAAAAACTAGCCAAAAAAAATTAAAATAAAACTAGAACTATAATCTAATTTGAATAATATATTTAAATAATCCATTATATTTTTTTTGGAGGTTGGTAGTTTTTAAAGAAATTAAATATAATTATTCTAATAATTGTAAAGTGATCAAGCTTTTATCTATAGTTATTTCTTTAAACTTTTTAAGTTTATTTTTCTTTCTCGAAACTTCATATGCTGAAGAAAAAACATTTGATAGCTCCAATGTTAAAATAGAAACTACTGCCTTAGAGATGAATCATGAAAAAATTAATAATTCAGAAAAAGTAATAATTGAAGATGAAACGAGTACTGAAAAAGAAGTTATTAAAGAAAAAAATATAAATGAGAAGCAGCCCACCCTTGAAAGTCCAATAATACCTCAAGAGAAAGAAACAGTGGGTATTCCAATTTTTCTTTATATCATCATTTTATTATCTCTAATCTTAGCTCTTTCTGGAATATGGCTAAGTTTTTATCTCTACAAATGGCGTAAAAAAGTATTAGAAACCGCTGAAGGAAATAACCAAGTTATTGTTCCTGAAGAACTTTGGGCAAGTAGGGATAGAATCTATAAGGATTTTTCTGATCTAAATAAACGCATATATTATCTTACAGAGCAATATGAAGACCTTAGTTCAACCTTTTTAAAGTTAAATACTGCACTTGATAATAGAGATACTGAGATTAAGAAATTAAAAAAAGGATATGATCAAGAAATCTATAAAAAATTCTTAAGAAGGTTTATAAGTACTCATCAAGCATCTAAAGATTACCATGAAAATTTCCAGTCAAATATTGAGATTGAACAAATATACTTACTATTAACTGATGCCTTGGAAGAATGTGAGGTTGAAACCTTTAGTCCTATTATTGGCTCCTCTTATAAGGATGAAGAAGGGGTTGATGACAATCCAAAAAAAGAAGTAGCCAAAAACATTGATGATATTGGAAAAATTAGCAAAATAAATGAAGAAGGTTATCGTATCAAAACGCCAGAAGGTTATGAATATGTACTAAAGGCAAAAGTTACTATTTTTGTCGAAGAAGAGAAGGAAGAAAAATAATGGGAAATGTGATTGGAATAGATCTAGGAACAACTTACTCAGCTATGTCTACTATAGATGAAACAGGAAGACCTAAAATAGTTACAAATTCTGAGGGTAAGAACATAACACCTTCATGTATATTATTAACCGAAAATAAATTAGAGGTAGGTGAAGAGGCAAGAAGAATGCTTGGCTTAGATGATAATACATGTGGAAGATTTAAAAGAGAAATGGGTAAAAATATTAAACTTAAGCTTGGAAATAAAGAATATAGTCCGGCAGATTTAAGCGCTGTAGTTTTAAAAAAACTAAAACAAGACGCAGAAAAATCAATAGGTGAAATTTCCGAAGCGGTTGTAACAATACCTGCAAATTTTAATAATGAAGCTAGAGAAGCTACAATGGATGCTGCTAAAATTGCCGGTTTAAATGTTCAGTATATAGTTAACGAACCCACAGCTGCGGCTTTATATTACGCATTTGAAGGCGGTCATGAGTTGGGTGGTATTTATGCTGTTTATGATCTTGGCGGCGGTACCTTTGATATCTCTATCATTCAGGTAAATGGTCAAGATGTAGATGTTATAGCCACAAATGGTGTTCAAGTACTTGGAGGGGATGATTTTGATAATATTATTATTGAGATGGCCAAAGAAAAGTATAAAGAAGTTACTGGGGAAACTCTTGCTTCAGAAGATTTCACAAAATCTAATGCAGAGGAAGAAAAAAAATCATTATCTAAAAGAGAAAAAGTTACAGTCAGGATTAATCGTCAAATAATTGAATTAACAAAAAAAGAGTTTGAAGAAAAAATTGCTTATTTAATTACCCAAGCAGAAATGCTTTGTGAATCAACTTTTGACGAAGCTAAAATAAGTGTTTCTGATATAAAGGGTGTTTTTCTTGTAGGCGGAAGTACTCGAGTTCCGGCTGTATTACAAAGCGTTAAAGATACTTTTAAACAAGAACCAATTTCAACAGTAAATGTAGATGAAGTTGTGTCACTTGGAGCAGCCCTTTACGCAGCCTATAAGGGTGATAAAGCCAATCTAAATACTGTACAAAAAAAGGCTATAGAACAAATAAGTGTAACAGAATCAACATCAAAATGTTTTGGAACAGAGGCTATAGTTAGGAATGAAGCAAGAAATAGTGATGAGGTGATGAACACTATTATTATCAGAAAAGGTGAAAAGATACCTTGTGAAAAAACTAGTAGCTATTTTACCAGTCATGAAGGACAAACAAGAATTAAAATTAAAATTACTGAATCAGTGGCTCCTGAAGAAGATATGAATTTTGTAAAGATAATTTGGGAAGGTGAATTAGATTTACCTCCAGATAGACCTGCTGGGCAAGAACTTTTATTTACATATAAATATGATGATAACCAGATAATGAAGTGTAAATTTGTTGATAAAGAATCTGGAAAAGAAAAAAAGGTAGAACTATCAATGGCCAATAATAACTCTAATACAGCATCTGAAATTGAAGAATTTCTTGTAGAATAAAAATAAAGGATATTTATGGAAACAATTTTATTATTATTATTTATCTTTTTTGGCGGCGCTATATTTAGGATGTTTTTTGCAGGCTTAGGGGCGGCAGGAAGAACTATTGTAGGAGATGGTTCGCTATCTGAAAACTGGAATAGATCTATGGGCAACTTTGGTCCTTTTACAGTAAGATTAATTGATAAAACCGTTGAAAATATTGATCTTAAAATGCTTGAAATAAAAGGTATGATTCCTACAAGTGGTGGTTCTTTAGATTTAAGAGTAATGCTTCGTGATATCACTGATGGCCAAGAAAACTCCTCCCCAGTAATTACATTAATTGAACATCAACAACTACCTGATAATAAAACTTTTTTTATGAATGTTAATTTAGGGGTTATAGAACACGGAATGGGGATACATAAATGGGTCGAGATGCTCAGAATTGTACCTATGTTTTTAATTCCTCCACATACAGGAAAAAGAAGAATTCAATTAGTATCAGCAATTTATGATCATAATAATGAAGCAATTTGGGGAAATACAGATACCTACTTTGAATTGGATTTTTCTGGAACAGGTTATCTAGAGCAATCTGAAAACGATAAAAAAGCAAGATCCCTAACCATTCAATTATCTGTAGCTGTGGCTTTAGCAGATGGTCAATTAGATACCTCAGAGATAGATATTATTAATAAATGGATTCTTAAAACTATAAATGTCTTCGATGACGAGGAAACTAAAGCGGAGTTAGGTGAGCTATATCAAAAATCATATGACAATGCTGTTAATCCTGACAATAATATTACTCTTAGTTTTGTTACAAAAGAAATGAATGAGTATGCTGATGATAATATAAAGTATCAAGCCCTATCGCTTTGTTATGATGTAATGACTGCCGATGGAGAAATTGCAACAGAAGAACTTAATATCATAAAGAATCTCTCAAAAGCATTAAATTTGGATTATTTAGAAGTAGAAAGAATGCGTGACAAAAAAATGGTTGATTTTGATACATCGCAAATTTCTAAAGAATCTATAGAAGATATTTTAGGAATTGACGAAAATACCAGTGAAGATCAAAAACGTAAATTGTTGCGAGAAGAATTTAAAAAATGGAATGACAGACTTACATCATTAGATGAAGGGCCAGAAAGAGATAACGCCCAGGAAATGATTAACCTAATATCTGAAGCTATACAGAAGTATAAATGACAATTGAATCTATCCTTAATAACTCTAAGGAATTAGCAGAAAAGATGCGTTATCATTCTGATCTTCCTAGTAAGAATATACTTAATTTTAGTAAAGAGGCAGAAGATCTTAGGCAATATCAATACGAACATTCAATTCATATCACTGAAAAGATAACTCCTAAATTATATCGATTATTTCAGTTAGTTTCTGAAAAGCTTTTTATTCCATCAAATATTGTTGAAGGATTTGTTTACGCATCTAATGATATGCAAGCAGAATGTTTTTCTGCACATCCTGAAAACTGCGCTATTAGAATTTCATCTGCATTGATTGAAAAGTTAACCGAGAAAGAATTGGGTTTTGTAATTGGTCATGAAATAGGACATTTTTTACTTAATCATGTTAGAGATCTCGACCAGTCCACAGATCATGAAGGATTAATCCAAAAACGTGCGCAGGAAATATCATCAGATCGTATAGGTTTGTGGGTTTGTGAAGATATAAATATTGCTTTGAGCGCAATTATAAAAATTGTTTCTGGATTAAGGGATGAAGACCTAGGTAGGGACAAGTTATCATTTATGTCTCAAATCAAAGAAGTGAATAAAGATTTTGATAGATCACATTTATCTCATCCTCCATTTATTTTAAGAGGTCGAGCCCTTTTTCATTTTGCTATTTCTGATTTTTTTAAACGAAATGATGTAAATTACTATGATGCTGATCAAATTAAGAAAATTGATAATAGAATTAAGAGGGATCAGGAAGAATACATTGATAACTTTTCAAATTATGAAATTAATAAGCTGATAGAAAATTATAGTTTTTGGTATGTTGTAAAATATACCTTACAAGATAAAAAACTTTCGAAAATGGAACAATCTTTAATTGAAAGGAAATTTGGAAAACAAAAATTAAAAGGATTAATAAATCTTCTTTCCGAATATAGTCAATCTGAATTAAATTCATTTCTTACACAAAAAATTAAAGAAAACAAAGATCGCATTCTTGATAAAGTACCAAAAAGATTTAATATTATTGAGAATGAAATAAAAGAATTTTGTAAAGAAAATTTATAAATGAACATCAAAAAATAAATAAGGTAATTAAAAAAATAATTTGGAGGCTCATAATATGAATTTAATAACAAGAATAGTTATTGCTGCAGCTATAATTTTAGTTATTGTTTATTTATCTCCTGAAGCAGAAAGAGATGATCAAGGAAAAATTGTTTCTGAAGGAAGCTTAGGTATATTTTCAGTAAAAGTTGGAGACTGCTTAAAACAATCCATTAGTAAAGATTCAAAGTATGAAGAATTGGGAAATGTTGTTGTAGTGCCATGTAATGAACCACATGAATCAGAGGTTTATCATGAAAAAGTTAATTTTCCTTTATTTGATAAAAATGAATTTCCTGAAAATAAAGAGGAAATAAGTGAAGAGCTCTATAACTATTGCCTAGTTAATCTTTATTTAAATTATAGCTTTATTTATGATGAAAATTTTGAATTGCATCCTAGATACAGTAATTTAGGAATTATTTACTTCTTTCCAACTAAAACATCGTGGATGACACAAAATGATAAAAAAGTTCAGTGTCTATTAGAAAATACAACTGGAAAAAATTTGATAGGTAAATTTTCAGAAACTGTATCTGGATTTTAAGTATTTAAAGATTCAATTTGATCTAATTTCTTCTTTAGTAAGCATAAGTTCATTCTCAGAAGATCCTTTATAAGTTCTCTCTATACAACTCCTGTCATCTGGCCAATTAAATTGGTTTAATTCTACCCTTTTTATCATCTTAAAACCTTCACCATCAGATTTGTATGTAGTTGTGACTAATCCGCAAGCACTTGATGATAATAAACTGGTTAGGGTTTTGTTATCTTTATCAATAACGGCATCACCTCGAAAAGAAATTGTAGGTATGGCTTGGACAGCATCCTCTTCAAACTCTAACTCAAAAATTTGATATTCATGAGCCAAACGATTACCGCCAATGGTTCCAATTATAATTTCATCATCACCATCAAAATCAATATCAAATATTCGTACCGGTTCATAAGTTAGTAAATCCTTACCAGGCGCATCGAGCCAAATAGGAGTTTCAATCCTACAATCCCCTTCATAGTCATCATCATAGAGCTCTTTACATTTTCCCTTAAGCGGTGGCAGTGCAAAATTTTCTGCAATTTCAATCGTTGCATATTTCCAATCGTAATCGTCTTTTAATTTGAATGTCATTTTTACCGAACCACTTAAATAGCCAAAAGGTCCGCTCTCAAGAGGGGTGAATGTGCCATAGAAATTATAGTTACCTAAAGCATTACCTTCATCATATTTAATATCGAATTTGAAACTTTCAGTATTTTCTTCAAGAGGTTTTTTTAAATATGTAACGCTATAACATTCTTTATTTTTACTATCATTTTCGATAAGGCCAATGGTAGCAAGATAATCAACTGAATGCTTACCACAAGCTCCGTGTTCAAAAAGGATCATCTCTTCGCCATCTTTTAAGAAAACAAAATCATGGCTCCAGCATATTCCTGTTCCACCTCGCAGCTGTTGCAGGACACCTGTCTTTGAATTCACAGTAAATAGAGGCTCACCTTCTTTCTTGTAATCCTTCCATTCATTTAGGACAATATCGCTTTTACCCTCTCCAAAATATTTAACTTCAATAAATGAGTCACTCGTTTCACATGTAAAGTTCTCGTCTCCTTGAACTAAAATAAAATGCTTATGATAATAATCACCCTCTTCAGCAAACCAATCTGAAAGAGGTTTTTGATATGAAAAAGCCATTGAAAAAGTCACAAGAAGAAGTGAGATAATCAAAGATGAATATGTCAGAATTCTTTTCATTTCTTATACTCTTGGATCTTTTGTTTATTAACATCATATTCTTTGTAGTGAGCTGTTCCTCCATATTTTCCTGGATCATAAAATAACTCACCTAAATATCGAAACTCTTGATCTGTCTTAAAAAATAATACGGAATAGCATCCGCCACAATTAGCCATATAGCCATGCTTGATAATAAAATCCATTTCATTGCTTCGCGAAAAAATATTTGTATATTTTTCAATTTTATTATCCTTAGTAAAAATTTCAAAATTAAAGCCTATGTCTGATTTGTGATAGAGAGGCTTTTGACTCTCTTTATCATATATTAGAATCTTTCCATCATCAGAGTCGCATCCTTCACTATGTGGATACATATCGTTCCAAATAGGTGTCCCATAAAAGTTGATAATGAAATTGCCGATTTTGTGATTTTTAACAACTGTCAATCGCTGTCGAGTTTCACCATAATCTTCAGACTCAAATTGATACAAACATGAATCATTGTATTTAGGGTCAGCGTTGGTAAGTACCGGTATAATCAACAGTATAAAAAAATATATAAACAATCTCATCTTTTTTAATCCTTATATGTACTAAACGGTGTTTGGCAGTAGGTAAGTAATTCATCGTGAGATTTTTTATAATTTTTCATAGTCACTTCAGTTAATAAAGGCTGCGATTTATTTAATATTTCTGAATTCTCTAAGCGCCATTCCTTATTATATAGCCAATCATAATCTCTTTTTGTAAGATTATTATAATCATCAATATTTAAGGCGCTACCGGTTAAGGTAAAAGATTGATTATCATCTGAATTAAGCAAAGCTGTGAAAAAGCTTCTATCATAAAAATCATCACGATCTCTCTCCTGCCACGCCATTTCCTTTATTGAGTAATAAACAGGCTCTTGCTCTTTAGAAACTCCGTTACCGTAAAAATTATATTTTTTTCCATTTAATTCCATAACTATTGCTCGATTGGGAATAGGCATGAAGTCATTTGGGAAAGAGTGTATTAATTTAATATCCAAGTAACTTCCATGACACGTAATTTCAGTTCTTATTCGATGTCCTTCAAGTGATGTATTGCGAGTAATGGCAACAGTTGGATACTTCCAATAGTCAAAATTCTTATAAATACTCCATTCATCATTTTGAGCATTACTATTAATGGGTATAAAAAATAGGAGAATAAAAAATAATCTTTTCATCAATAATTTGATCCCTTTATTTAATTTTCATTTACCTTATCTATTAGTCTAATAACACATTGCCCAAATGATTCAGTGCCCTTTGTTAAACCCATATTTTCACAAATTGTAGGAACATATTCACCATTCATATGATACCCAGCTTCTTTAGTTCCATCGGTATAAGTGTAAGTGCCTTGTCCATGCTCTTTACCATCTTTGTACCCACCAATATATGTGTCTCCTTCAACCCAAGTGTAAGTGCCTTGTCCGTGTTCTTTGCTATCTTTCCACTCACCGGTATATGTGTCTCCACTGGTAAAATAAGCAGTGCCTTGTCCGTGTTTTTTGTTATCTTTAAACTCACCGACATATTTCTCTCCATTGGCCCAAGTGTAAGTACCTTGTCCCTCATATAAGTTCTCTTTGAATTCACCTACATAAGTAGCTCCATTAGTAAAAGTGTAAACACCTTGTCCATGCATCATGTTATTTTTGTATTCACCTACATATTTATCGCCTGCCCATTCTGATCCTTCTGGAGCAATTAAATTACCAAAACAATTATGCCATATAACTGATGGATCAGAAGGACAGTTAGGTAAGGATGATGCCATTGCATTACCGGCAAAAAGAATAAGGATTATCAGAAGTAATTTTTTCATTAAATTAGGATAAATCGAAATTTAAGATTTGAATAGGGAAATTTACCTAACAATATGCTATGATAATAAATAACAATAAAAAGGAGAGGGTTTGTGAAAATTTTCGGTAAAATTGTATTAGTTTTTGCTTTTATTATATCAATCAGCGCAACTTCGTATGCACATAGTGGCAGAACTGATCAATATGGCGGTCATAACTGCAGTTTAAAATCTCAACAAAAGGGTCTTTGTTCAGGGTATCATTACCATAATAGAAATTTTAATTTTAATAAGAAAAATTAAATTAACTTAAAATTAATAAAACTAATACTTTAGTTAATTATTTTAACTTATTGATTATATTAATATTATTTAAATGTATATAATAAGATGTTTATTTTAATTGTATTAGTTTCTTTTTTAGTTTTTTATTTTATCTTTAGTTATCTCTATAAACTCCTTAATAAAAAACAAAATAAGTCAAACACCTTAGAAGCCATTGTTTTTTATTTATTCTTTTTTAGATTAATTTCTGTTGCATTGATGGTAGGTTTTGTTCTTTATTGGATTGCTGGTGTATTTTAGTAATTGGTGAAAATAAAATTAATGTAAAATAATTATGAAAACATTTAAAAATAAAGTTGCTTTAATTACTGGTGCAGCATCTGGAATGGGTAGATATCTTGCTATTAATCTAGCAAAAGAAGGTGCTGATGTTGTTATTTGTGATGTAGATGAGTCTGGGCTAAAAGAAACAGAAAAAGAAATAAAATCTTATAATGTAGGTTCTAGCGCTTTAGTATTAGATGTTAGAGATAAAAAAGAAGTTGAAGAACTGCCTAAAAAAATTATAGAAAATCATGGAAAAATAGATTTAGTCTTTAACAATGCTGGAGTTGTCACACCTACTGGCTTCCTAAATATGAATGAAGAGGACTGGAATTGGTGTAATGATATTAATTACAATAGCGTTATAAACTTCTCTAGATCATTTTTACCTCATCTTATGAAAGAAGAAGAAACCGCGTTAATAAATACCTCATCTATTTTTGGAATAATAACTACACCTAACAATACTGTTTATCATGCATCTAAATTTGCAGTTAGGGGTTTTACAGAAAGCTTGTCTAAAGAAATGGAGGGCTCTAATACCCAAGTCCATTGTGTTTACCCTGGTCATATTGGAACAAATATAGCAGTGAATGCAAAATTTGGTGATCAGGTCGTAAAAGGTGAAAGCAAGGAAGGTATATTAGGCCTTAATGGAGAACCAGTAAAAGACATAAAAGGAAATCAAGTTTCAGAAAAAGATGCTGGAATTAGATTTCGAGATGCTGGAATGGATCCTGATAAAGCAGCAAAGATAATTCTTAAGGGTATCAAAAAAAATAAGAAAAGAATTTTTGTTGGAATTGACGCAAAGTTAATGGAAATATCTCAGAGACTATTCCCAGATAGTTATTGGAGAATGATGCCTATTACACTTTTATTTGGCCTACTCCTATCGCCGCATAGACTAAAAAAGGCATTTCAATTGACTAGAAAGAAAAAAGATTAAGCGTTAGCGTAACTTTTTAATCGTTGATTAATTATTTCATCAGCTTCTTGCATGATTGTATCAATCAGCTCTTTGCATGTTGGTACGTCATGAATTAAACCAGCAACCATTCCACAGCTCCAAGCAGCAGCCTCGAGATCCCCATCTCTTAAAACTCTCTCTGAACCAGCTACTAGAGGTCTAATTTCCTCAAGTAAAGCATTAGGGTCATTATTGTCTTTATGATTAGCTTCAATTTCCATAATTTCATCAACTGCTTTGTTAACAAGAACTCTTTCTGTATTTCTCAGAGGTCTCATAACTAATCGTGTCTCTAGCTCGGACGCCTCAACTAAACGCTGTTTTACATTATCATGAACAGGTGCCTCTTTAGTGGCAATAAATCTTGTACCCATATTCATTCCTTCAGCCCCAAAAGCTAGAGCTGAAACAAGACTTCTTGCATTAGCCATTCCACCAGATGCAACAAAAGGTATTTTTAGTTCTTCAGCAGCTCTTGGTAAAAGAATGCCATTAGGTACATCATCTTCACCAGGATGTCCCCCGCATTCAAAACCATCAACGCTAACGGCGTCACAACCTATGGCTTCAGCTTTTAATGAATGCCTTACGGAAGTACATTTATGAATTACTTTAATGTCTGCTTCCTTTAATTGTGGCATATATTTTTCAGGATTACGTCCTGCTGTTTCAACTATTTTAATTCCGCCCTGAATAATTGCATCTATGTACTCATCATAAGGAGGGTCTTTAAAGGATGGAATAAATGTAAGATTTACACCGAATGGTTTATCTGTCATATCGTGACATTTGGCAATCTCATTTGCTAAATCTTTTGGAGTTGGCTGTGTTAGAGCAGTAATAATTCCTAGTCCCCCAGCATTAGAAACTGCAGCAACTAATTCTGAAAATCCTACAAAATGCATCCCACCCTGAATAATTGGATGCTCAATATTAAATAGTTCTGTAATTTTGGTTTTCATTTTGTCCTCACAATATTAGAATAATGATGGAAGTTTGCTATCTTCAGTATTGATAATCTTATCTACCCATTTGTGGAAAACTTGACCACCGCCCTCATTTCTACCAAACATAACATGGTCAATGAGACCGGTTTTTAAACCTTTTTGCAATCTAAGTCCTGTTCCATAATCTTCAGTTTCAACAACATATTTTAGAAGATCAAATTGTTTATGAGCTTCTTCAGCTTGTTTTTCATTCGGTTCTTTTTCCATTAAATAGAATTGATTCGTTACTGATTCTTCTGGTCTATCTCCAGGTAATAATTGTGAAAGCATTATACTACGCCCACCTCCATTAAAAGAAGCTATTGAAACATGGGGAAAAATTGTCCAAACACCAGCCATTAAAACATCTAAAGGCCATTCTTCTACAGAATTCTCATAATGATCTTTTCCATCATTGTTAAAATCATTTTGTTCAGGCAGTCTATAAGGTGATATGGCTCTTTGATGTGGGCCCCATTCATAATAATTAGCCTGATTTGAGAAACTATCACCAAAAGTATCTTTATGTAAAACAGGAAGATGATAAAGATCTAAATAACCATCATATGCAACCTTCCAGTTCGGACCGTTGACTGATCTAGTTTCAAAAACATGCCAGTTTTCCAACCCAAAAAGAGATAACATCTTATCATAACCAGATAGATAATCTTGAATATTTAAATTCGATTTGGGATCCAGTGTAACCCATATAATTCCTTCTTTTTCAAGCGATGGTAAAGAAATTAATCCGTTACAAGATTTATCTATTTCTCCAAATTCATGAGCAGATGCAACACCCATAAGAGTACCTTCATCATTATATGTCCAGCCATGGTAAGGGCAAGAAAATCGTCTTTGATTTCCTGTTCCCGGCTCAACTAAAGCAGCACCTCTATGTCTACATGCATTAAGAAAAGCAGAAATTTTACCTTTTTTATTTCTTAAGATAATTACTGGCACACCAACAACTTCCATGGCCTTATAATCTCCAGGATTTGGAATTTCACCAGTAACAGAAAGAACTAAAGGAAGTCTTTTAAAAATCAGATCAACTTCTTTTTTCCATCTTTCTGGATTGTAATAATTCTCAGCAGGAATCTTGACTACATCATCAACAAGAGTCATCGTGCCTTTTTCAGCATGATCTTTGTTAATCCGAGCCATTTCAAATAATTTTTCTTTACTCATAATATGCTTTTAACAAAATTAAACTAAAAATTCAAAAAATATAAAAATTTATGCTCTTTTTATTGTTAAACCCCCATCAACAGGTAAAACTGCTCCATTTATAAAGGATGAGGAAGGAAGACAAAAATTCAAAGTAGCTTGCGCAACTTCCTCAGGCTCTCCATATCTTTTTAAAGGGACTCTTCTTTTCGCATACAGTTTTTTATCCTCTTCTGGAATTTTTTCAGTCATTCCCGTTCTAATAGGACCAGGACAAATACAATTAACAGTAATACCGCTAGAACCTAATTCTACTGCAAGTGATTTTGTTAAACCAATAACGCCATGTTTTGCAGAAGTATAAGGTGATTGTCTTGGTGTTGCACCTAATCCTTCTGTAGAAGAGATATTAACAATTCTACCTGACTCTGATTTTTGAATAAATGGTAAAGCTTCTCTAATTAACTGAACCTGTGCCTTTAAAAGAACATTGAAAGTTTTATCCCAATATTCTTCATAATTTTCATCATTTATTAAAGTTGGGATGGAAATACCAGCGTTATTGATCAATATATCTATTCCACCAAATAATTTCACTGTCTCAGCCACAGCAGATTTAATTTCGTCTAGATTAGTAACATCAAGCTTAATTCCGTAACATTTTTTTCCATAACTTGAAATTTCTTTAACAACTTCATTTATTTTATCTTCATTAAGGTCAGTTACAATAACTTGAGCACCTTGATCTGAAAAAAGTTTTGCTGTAGCAAGGCCCATACCGCTCGTAGCTCCAGTAATTAAAGCTATTTTATTATCAATTGATCGAGATAATTCACTTAATTTCTTCATTTATCACCAATTTTATCGAGTAATTTAAGCATAATAAACATTATTCCAATTGCGACTATTAAACCTAAAAAAGCCATAAAAAATCCCATAATTTATCCTTTCTCTGCAAAATCAAGTATCTGATATATATCATCAGCTTTAGTTATTGGTCTTGGGTTTGATAAAACAATCTCATGCTCAAGGGCATATTCTACAATTTTTTCATACAAATCCTTTTTAATACCAACATCTTCTAGACTAGATGGCAAACCCAAATCAATAATTAATTCTTTTACTGCTTCATAGGCCTTTAATTCTGGTCTTCCTAGAGCGGAGGCTATCATTTTATCTTTTTCCGGATGAAATTCTTCATTCCATTTTAGGACTGCCGGCAACATTACACATGAGGTTTGACCATGGGGAACCGAGCCAAGAGATCCAAGAAGGTAACCGATACCATGGCTTGCACCCATCATTACATTACCCATATTTTTAGCTACTATCCATACAGCTTTTTGAGACATAGAACGTGCTTCAATGTTTTTTTTATCCAATTTAGTTTCTCTAAGGGAATTTGAAAAAATTTTTAATGACTCTAATGCATTATGAGAAATCATAGGGTTTTTAGAAATTGAACAAAAACCTTCAACAGCATGGTCGACAGATCTAATGGCGGTAGACAACCATAACCACTCTGGAGTGTGAACGGATATATGTGGATCAAGAATTACAACTTTAGGACATATATCAGTACCAAAATAACCTTGCTTGAGTTTTTTCTCAGTATCCATAGCTCCTCCTACTATAGAGTATTCTCCTCCAGATAATGTAGTTGGAACAGCTATCTGTCTGATTTTTGATATTATATTTTGCGTACTTCCGGATATTTTTTTTAATTCTTCAGCATTATTTATATTTAAAGTAATGCATAGTTGAACAACTTTCACTGTATCTATAGGGGTTCCACCTCCAATTGTTAAAATAATATCTGGATCAACTTTTTTTACTTCTTTAGCGCATTCAAGAACATTCTCAATAGGAGAGTGTTCTTTACAATTATCAAAAACGCCCACAAGCTTGTTCCTTAAAATATTCTTGATTTTCTCTATTTCATTTGTCTTTTTTGATAGAGTTGATGAAGAAACTATAAAAATTTTATTAATATCCATAAGCTCTATTTCTAGAGGGATAATTTCTTCTACTTTATGGTCACAATATACTCTTTCAAGTGGTGAATATGCAAAAGGTTGAATCATCTATTTATTTGATATAAATTTTGCTATTGCTTCTAATGCTTCATTAGCTTCAGGTAAGAAAGGTGCATAACCTTGAAAAACATGCACCATATCATCCCAGACTTCTAATTTAACTTCACAACCAGATTTCTTTGCTTTTTCAGCAACCTTTAAAGAATCATCCAATAAGACTTCTCTCCCTCCAACCTGGATAAGTAAGGGTGGAAAACCATCATAGTCTCCATAAATAGGTGATGCATATGGATCTTTTAAATCGGATTCATTTTCAATATAAAGATCCCTAAAAGCAGATATTGCATCTCTTGAAATATATGGATCATTGCTTGCATTAGTTTCATAACTTTCTGAAACAGGGTCTAATTCTGCCCACGGACATAAGGACATAACGGCATCAGGAAGTTGTGAGCCATCATCTTTTAATGATAAAGTAACTCCTAAAGATAAACCCCCACCTGCTGAGTCACCTGAGACAAAAGATTTTGTGCATTTACCTTGTCCATTTGGGCCATTATCTAGCATCCAAGAAAAAGCTTTTTTACAATCCTTAATTCCATGAGGAAATTTTAATTCAGGGGCTAAAGAATAATCTATGAGAAGTATTGAGCACCCAGTTTTTTGTGCAAGTTGACTAGTAAGGGAAAGATACCCCCTTATAGTTCCAATTGCATAACCTCCTCCATGTAAATACAAAATCCTTTTATCAGGATCAGAGTTTTCTGTCATAACCCATTGACCATAAATTCCATCAACATTAACAGGAAAAGCTGTTCCAGTTGGCTTTATATTTTCATCAGCACTAAAAAAATCATCATTTGTGTATCTAAAATGTTTCATACCAAGTCTCTCATCATCTAGTGAGAAAAAGGTTTTCACCAAATCTTCTTGATGTTTAATTACTATTTTATTTTGCTCTGAACTCATTTTAACTCCTATAGAATTTAAAGACTCATTCCACCATCTGAGGTAATCATTTGGCCAGTTATATAACTAGCTCCTGAACTACATAAAAAACATGCTAATTCCCCCATATCATTAGGCGTACCCCATCTACCAAGGGGTATACTTCGTAATGTATCTTCATATCTTTTCTCATTTTTGTATGTGACTTCAGTTAATTTAGTTGCAACAAAACCTGGGGCAATTCCATTTACTCTTATATTGTTCTCCGCCCAGGCCTCTGCTAAAGTTTTTATCAAAGTGAGTAAACCGCCTTTCGAAGCAGAATATGCAGGATTACCTTTTACTGAATGATAGCTTGCTCCAGATCCAATAATTATTATTGAACCATTGCTTTGAGATAACTTTTCTTGGAAAAAAGAACATGAAGCCATAATAGAGTTTAAATTTAAATCTACTACTTTTTTAAATGTATCCATTTCGAATTCTTTTCTTTTATAAGCAACGATACCTTGAGAGCATATCAAATGATCTAAGTTATTAAATGGTAGGTCAATTTTTTTTAAGTTATCGTGATTAGAGAGATCTAATTGTTGGTAATTACATTTTTCAATATTTTTAGAAATATTTTCTTCATAATCATTAATAGAATCTCTTGTTCCTGTAATACAAACATTTGCGTTATAATTAACAAAGGACTCAGCAATTCCCCTTCCAATACCGCTACTTCCTCCAATAACTAATACATTTTTCTTATTAAAATCTATAGTCATTACGCTGAATAGCCACCATCAACTGGTATGGATTGACCACTTATATAACCTGCATTTTCTGATGCAAGGAACACCACAGTATCAAATAATTCATTAGGATCTCCTGCCCTTCCTAGAGGGACCTGCTGCATCCATTGATCTAAGATTCCTCCTGGAGGTGAATCAATTTCTTGAGATAATCCAACAGCAATTAGCCCCACTGCAACACAATTTGCCCTTATCCCATTATGACCCTCTTCTCGTGAAATAGCTGTACACAAATGCTGTACACCTGATTTCGGAACAGATGATAATCCGTCAGTGCTAATATATTTATGAATAGCTGCAGTAGTTAAGGCTGTTATGGAACCTCCGCCACCATCTCTCAAAATAGGGACGCAAGCTCTTAATACATGATAAAATCCCTTTATATCTGTATCTAATGTTTTATAAACATCTTCAGGATCGGCATCTAAAATTGGCATAATATGAAGGAATGGACCAGTTGCAAAAATAACAGAATGTATTCTACCAAATTCTTTCTTACTTGATTCAACAAAGTTTTCGACCTTGTCTACATCTAAAAGATCTACACTAGATGAAAATCCTTTCTGACCATTAGATTCAATTTTTGCGATATTTTCTTTTGCTGCTTCTTCATTTTTAAGATATGTAAAAGCTACATCAGTTCCACATTTACTCAGAAGATCTACGATTCCAGTGCCTAAGCCACCTGAACCACCAAAAACAACTGCCGCTCCATCAGAAAACCTATATTTTGTCATATTCTGTTCCTCCATAAAATTCATCAAAGCATATTAAGCAAAAGCTTAAAAGTTTTATTTATGTAAAAAAATTAATTTATAAAAAGATCGAGTATACTTTCAATATTGCAAGAAAAATTATGCATGTTATTCTATTTTCACTTATTGAGGGGCTTTCAAATGACAAATAAAGTAGATTATGATGCAGTTGTAGTTGGAGCTGGCTTTGCTGGTCTAGCTCTAATTCACCATCTTAAAAAAACAGGTATCTCAGTTAAAGTTTTAGATAAGGCTTCTGAAATTGGTGGAACCTGGACTTGGAACCGTTACCCTGGAGCAGCGACTGACAGTGAGGGATATTATTATTGTTTAACCTTTTCTAAAGAGATTTTGCAGGAATGGACTTGGTCAGAAAGATATCCAGGTTGGGAAGAGACAAATAGGTATCTTAATTTTGTTGCTGATAAGTGTGATATGTGGCCTCATATACAACTAAACACAGAAGTCAAAAGTGCTGAATTTATTAAAGATGACGGATTATGGCGTGTAAAAACAGGTACTGGTGAAGAAATAATTTGCAAATATTTTATTAGTGCTATGGGAATGATTTCTCAACCAGTTATTCCTAAATATAATGGTATGAGTAACTATAAAGGTCCATGTTTTCACTCATCAAGATGGCCTCAAGAGGGTCTTGAATATGAAGGAAAAAAAGTAGGCATTGTTGGATGTGGAGCCTCTACGGTTCAAATGTTGCCTATTATGGCTCAGACTGCAGAAAGTGTAACAGTTTTTCAAAGAACACCTAACTTTGTATTGCCTGCAATGCAAAAACCTATGACACCAGAATGGGAAAAAGATATTAAAGATAATTATGAAGAAATAATAAATAAATGCAGAAATCATGTCTTTGGTATGGCTTTTGATAGCCCTGTTGGAAGAAATGCAGTTGATACCCCTGAAGATGAAAGAGAAAAAATATTCGAAGAAAACTGGAATGGAAGTTTTAGATGGGTTTTTGAAACTTTTGACGATTTACTGGTTGATCCAAAGGCAAATCAAATGGCGGCTGATTTTATAATTAGAAAAATGAAAGAAAAAATAGATGATCCTGAAGTTGCAGAAATATTAACCCCTAAAGGTTATCCTTTATTCGCTAAAAGACCTCCACTTGATCATGGATTTTATGAAGCCTTTAATAGAGATAATGTTCATCTAGTAGATATTAAAGATAGAGAGCCAATATCTCATTTTACAGAAAATGGTATTAAAACAAATATAAATGAATATGAATTTGATATCATTATTTTAGCTACAGGTTTTCAAGCTTATACAGGTGCACTTGAGGCATTCGATATTATTGGTCAAAGCGGTGAGTCTATAAGAGAAAAATGGGAGAATGAGTCAAAATCTATAATGGGCGTATGCATTTCTGATTTTCCAAATTTATTTACAATTACTGGGCCGCAAGCTCCTTTTGCAAATCTTCCTACTTCAATTGAACAAAATTGTTTATGGATATCTGATTGTATCAATAAAATGGAAAAAGAAGGATACAAACTCTGTAATCCCCTTTTAGAAGCTGAGAGAGAATGGTCAGCCCATGTCAAAGAGGTTCATGAACAAACACTCATGAATGTTGGTGACGAGGTAAATTCATGGATGATGGGCGCAAATATCGAAAATAGAAACTCCAGAGTACTAATATATTTTGGTGGAGCTGGGGTATATTATGACCGTTTAAGAGAGTCTGTAGATAATGATTTTCCTGAACTATCTTTTAGCTAAATAATCAAGGTTAACTAACTATCATATTGTTTGGATAATCTTGATAGGCCAACATAAGCACATCTTTAATACCTAATGCATCTTTTACTTTATCGCTAGCCTCTGCCGATGCAGCATTTCCAGCTTTTATTCTATTTTCTATACCTTTGAGAATGCAGTAGAGCTTTATTAAGGAGAACAAACAATAAATATTAAGGAGCTCTATATTAACCATTTTTCCATAAGTTTTCTCATAAGAATTAAGAAAATCTTCAGCAGAAGGTATATGATAAGATTCCCACTCTAATCCAATACCATATAAAACACCCCTAGGAATTAACCAATTGATCATTTGAAAACTTAAATCAACCTCAGGTTCTCCAAATGCAGATAACTCCCAATCTAGAACAGCCAAACATTTTGAATTACTGCCTATTACTAAATTATCTAATTTATAATCTCCATGAATTAAGCATAAATTATTATTTTCAGGAGTATTTTTAATTATAAAATCATATATCTTTGAAATATCTTTATCTTGGTAGCCATCATGAAAAATTTGGTTATACCAAATATTTAAATTTCTTATCATAAAGCCATTATTCTTTTTAAAGGGTATATCTAACTCATTAATATTATAACTATGAAGTTGGCCAAGAGTATTTGCTAAGCTTTCGTAAATTTTTTTTCTTTCTTTAGGCTTATTATCAGGAAGGAAAGGATCTTCGTAAATATCTCCATCAATAAAGTCCATTATATAAAAATCTCTACCGATTGTTGATTTATCGTCACAAATTAATATTGGTTTTGGTACGCTAAATTTCTGATTACTAAGACCTCTTAAAACATGAAATTCACGATCTAACCTATGAGCGCCTCTCACTAGATCACCTTTAGGTTGAGTTCGTAAAATAAATTTTTTATTTTCATTATCTGTCAATATATAAGTTGGATTTGACTGACCATTGCCAACTTTTCTTGGTAAATCATTAGATAAGATAAAATTATTTTTTTTTAAAAAAGATTTTATATTTTGAAATTCATAATTATCGATTGCCATATTAACTAACTTTGAGATTTCTTATATTGATCCTCAATATTATTGAGAATTAAGTTGTATAAAGCTTCCAATAAATCTGCGATTTCATCTTCTGTCTTTCCATCACCAACAAAATGACCACACCATGAAACAGCAGTCTCGGTTGATGAAAAATCTTTTAAGTTTACGCATGCTACATAATTTGAAACAGGTAAACATGATTCATCAATGATTGAGTATGTAAGTGACAATCCCTCTTCAACACCATCAAGTCTTTCAATAACCTCACCTGGATAAGGATCGCCTAAATAAACTGATCTTAAATCTCCAATAGTGTTAGAAAAATCCTCAGGAAGTTTTACCTCAAGAAGATTTTCAGGTAAGAGTGTTTTAATTTCTCCAAATGCTCTAATCCTATCCCAAAAATAATTCTTAGGAACATTGACCACCCTCTCTACTTTTGTTTCTTTAAATATAGCCCTACCCAAATTATTAAATTATACTTCTGATTTCTCTTCATTAAATTGTTTTTCCATGTTGTCACAAATAAGATTATAATTAAATTTAAACATGTTTACTGTTTCATCTTTATGCTTTTTTTCCGCTTTAAAATGACCGTACCAATTAACTTCAGTACAATTTTGACTTGCTTGTTTTATATTTACATTAGAAACATAATTTTCAACTGGTAGACATGATTTATCAATAACTGAATAAGACATATACTTTTCTTTTATAATTCCATCTAATCTTTCTATAACTTCACCTTGATAAACTTTCTCAAGATAAACATACCTTACATCACCTGGAGAATTAGAAAAATTATCTGGAATTTTTACCTCTTTAATTGTTCTAGGTAAAAGTGTTTGAATCTTATCAAAGGCCCTTAATCGCTTCCAAAAATATTCTTTTGGTACTTTTACTATTCTGTTAACATGAGATTGTAAAAACAACACTAGATTTACCTTACAAGAGATCTATAGCCACTTCCCCAAAATACAAGGGGGTAACCATCACTTATTTCTGATTCATTGACATCAGCTATCAAAATTGAGTGGTCACCAGAATCAATTATTTGGTTTTTCGAGCAAGATAACCAACCTATAGAGTCCTTTATAACCAAACCCTTATCAATAGAAGTAAATTGGTTCTCATTTAGTATGTGATCATTTTTTTGTGCAAGAGAATTTGCTAAATCTCTTTGCTCTTCAGATAAAAAATTAATTATATAATCATCTAAGTTAATTATTTCTTCATACAAATCAGAGTTTTTATCTAGGCACCATAAAATCAAAGGTGGATCGAGAGATAATGAAGTATATGAATTTACTGTGATACCGAGATTTAAGCCATTGGAACTTTTAAAAGTAACTGCTGTTACACCAGTAACAAACTTACTAAAAATACTTCTGAGGTTTTTATTTGCTTTATCAAGCATAAAATTATCTAATAATAACAGGAAGGTGAGAAAAACCTTTCACAAAACTTGATCTAATTCTAGTTGGTTCACCAACAACTTCAATATTTTCAAATCTTTTCATTATTTCTTCCCACAAAATTTCTAACTGCATATCAGCTAATCTATTACCAACACATCTGTGAATTCCAAAACCATATGAGAGATGGTTTCTTGGTCTTTCCCTATCAATTATAAAGCTGTCAGGATTTTCAATTACATCCTCATCTCTGTTTCCTGATACATACCACATCACAACTTTGTCACCTTTTTTAATTAATTTTCCTCCCAACTCATAATCTTCAAGGGCTGTTCGCCTCATATAAGCAAGGGGTGTCTGCCATCTAATTATCTCAGGAACCATAGTTTTAATTAAAGAATGATCTTTTCTTAATTTATCATATTGATCAGGATTTTGATTTAAAACCAAAATACCACCTGTCATAGAGTTTCTTGTTGTATCATTGCCCCCAACAATTAAAAGTATCAAATTACCTAAATACTCCATAGGATCCATATCACGCGTACTTGGATTATGCGCTAGCATAGAAATTAAGTCAGTTTTAGGCTCAGAATTAACTCTTTCATTCCATAATTTAGTAAAATATTGAAGACACTCAAATAATTCTTCTTTTCTTTGTTCTTCTGTTTCAACTATTCCATCACCTGGCCTAGCAGTAGAAACATCAGACCATCTTGTGAGTTTCATCCTGTCTTCAAAAGGAAAATCAAATAAAGTAGCTAACATTCTTGTTGTTAACTCAATAGAAACGTCCTCTACCCAATTAAATTCTTTATTTCTTGGAAGACCATCTAAAACCTCAGCGGTTCTCTCTCTAATAAGATCTTCCATATTAGCAAGATTATTTGGAGCAACAACCGGGTTAACAGCTTTTCTTTGAATATCATGTTTAGGTGGATCCATTGCAATAAACATTGGGGTAGTAAAATCTTCTTGAGGATCAAATATAGTTATAGCTCCTTCTGATGAAAAAACTTTATGGTTAGTATCAACACTCATTATATCCTTGTATTTAGTTATTGACCAATAAGGTCCAACATCCTCAACACATGATTCAGCGCAATAATGAACTGGGTCTTCATTTCTTAATCTTTCAAATAATGGAAAAATTGCATCTCCGTACATAAAGATATCAGCATTTGCCATATCAATTTTTTCTATAGGTATTGAATAAGGATCCATTTCTGGGCTCCAAACATCTGGACGAAGAAGTTCTTTAAGCATTATTTATAATCCCCCATACTTTTTGCGCTGTAATTGGCATATTAAGTTTCTTTGTATCAAAACCTTCTAAAGCGTTTATGATTGCATTAACATAAGCTGTTGTTGAGGCAACAGTTCCAGCTTCACCACAACCTTTAGCTCCCAATAAATTTGTTGTACATTCTGCCTCTTCATTAAAATCAATATTAAAGTCAGGAAAATCATCAGCTCTTGGCATTTGATAGTCCATATATGAACCGTTTAAAAGTTGCCCAGTTTCCTCTTCATATATAGCATGCTCACACATTGCCTGTCCTAAGCCCTGAACAATACCTCCATGAACTTGGCCTGCAACTAAAAGAGGATTAATAATTTTTCCAAAATCATCTGTGGCGTGATAATTTATGATTTCTATATTTCCTGTATCTTTATCTACCTCCACTTCACAAATATGACAACCATTCGGATAGGTTGGGTCTTTATGCTCATATGAACTAGCTCCATCCAACATTTGAGTATTAGATTGGTTTTCAGCAATTTTAGCTACGGTAAATAAATCAATATTTCTATTGGTGCCTTGTACTTGAAAAAGAGGGCCAGATTCAGTTGAATATTCTATTTCATCAAGAGAAGCCTCTAGTTCTGCAGCAGCGATTTCAATTCCCTTTTTTAAAACATCATCGGATGCCTCATTAATTGCGCCAGCAGCAAAATACAATGATTTTGATCCGCCCGTTCCACCTCCGCTTGGCAGATCTTCACTATCACCAAAATGAATAGATACATCTTCAGGGTTAACGCCTAATTTCTCAACAACAATCTGTGTCCATGCAGTTTCATGTCCTTGACCTGTTGCCATTGTACCCGTATAAACATTTACCTTGCCATCACTTGAGACAATTATTCTTGAATCTTCAGACCCCTCTCCCTGAGTTCTTTCAACATAATAAGATACACCGATACCGCGAAGTTTATTTTCATCTAAAGATTTTTTCTGTCTTTTTTCGAAATCCTCAAAAGATGAGTTTAATAAAGTCATGTTGGTTGTTTTGTCAAAATCACAACTATCAAAAGGAATAACGGGGTCCTCAGTATTACCTAAATCAGAAGGTTGGACATAATTCAATTTTCTAATCTCTATTTGACCCAGTGACATATCACGGGCGGCTTGATCAACTAATCTCTCAATAACATAACTTGCTTCTGGTCTACCTGCTCCTCTATACGCATCAATAGGGACAGTGTTTGTATATACAACTTTAACATTATTAACCATGACAGGAATATTATATACACCTACATGCATTCCAGCTGCTGCGAGAGTAGGAATAAAAATGCCATATTGAGATAAATAAGCCCCAACAGAAGCTGTGGTCTCAACCTTTACACCAAGAAATTTTCCTTCTTTATCCATAGCTAAATATGCATCGGTAACATGGTCTCTGCCCTGTGCATCACTTAAAAAAGACTCTGATCTTGTTGCGGTCCATTTAACAGGTCTTGATAAAATTTTACTAGCGTGCATTACAGCAATGTATTCTGGAAAACACATCATCTTTAAACCAAATCCTCCGCCAACATCTTTAGTTATAACTTGAATGTCTTCTTCTTTAATATTAAGCGTATTAGCAAGCCTTTCTCTCATGGCGTGAGGACCTTGGCTTTCAACATGCATTTTAAATTTTCCATCGGTTTTATTGAAGATTGATACTGCAGACCTTGGTTCAATGGGGTTAACAACAATTCTATTATTAATAAGATGAACATGAGAAACATGATGCGCATTTGATTCAACTTTTTTCCATCCTTCATCCGAACCCAAACCCCAGTCAACTGCACAATTAGTTTCAAATTCATCGAAAAGTTTTGGTGATTCATCTTTAAGTGCTTTGGCGGTATCTGAATTACACGGTAACTCTTCATATTCAACTATTACATTATCAGCAGCATCGAGAGCTAAATTAACAGTTTCAGCAAGAATAAAAACAACCGGATCCCCAACATGTCTTACTCTATCTGAGGCTAGTATAGGTCTTTTACTTGCATTCATAGGAGAGCCATCTTTATTTTGAAGGAAATCAATAACAGACATATGAGTTATACCTGCTTCAGAGAAAGTATTATTTGTAAAGATATCAATTACACCTGGCATATTACGAGCGCTTTCAACATCAATATTTAAAATTTTTGCATGAGAATAAGGTGATCTGACAAACACACCATGGCACATATCTTTAAATTTGATATCATCCGTATAATTACCCTCTCCTGTAATTAAACGGGTATCTTCAATCCTTGTTACAGGCTGTCCTACAGCAAATTTCATTGTTTCTCCTCTTTAATTCTTATAACTGGGGTCAATTTTATCCAATTTTCTTAAAAGGCCAGGCCATGCAAGCTGGCCTATTCCATCATCGGATGCCATTTGACCTTGTTCGGTAACTAGCTCAACAACATCTGTCGGAACTTGATTGAGTTTCAAACCACCTGTTAAAGCTTTAATTTGCATGGTGCATGCCCTTTCAAGAAAAAATAAACGAAGCCAAGCATCTCCACAAGTAGCACCGGTTGTTAACAGACCGTGATTTTTTAAAATTAAGCAATGCTTATCACCGAGATCGTCAATTAATCTCTCTCTTTCATCTAAATTAAGAGCAATTCCTTCATAGTCATGATATGCGCAATCATTTCTAATAACCATAGCGTGCTGACTTATTGGCATTAGACCATCTTCTTGAGCTGCTACAGCAACTCCATCATTTGAATGTGTATGAATTACAGCGTGATTATTTGAACCTGAAGAATGAACTGCTGAATGAATTGTAAAGCCAGCTGCATTAACATTATAATTTGTTTCAGAAACCTTATTTCCCTCAAGATCTATTTTAACCAAATCAGAAGCACAAATTTCATCGAACAATAAACCATATGGATTAAGTAAGAAGTGCTCAGGTTCTGATGGAACGCGCGCAGAGATATGAGTAAAAACAAGATCATCCCAACCATATAAAGCAACTAACCTATATAAAGCTGCAAGCTCTACCCTTGCATTCCATTCCTCTTCGCTAACTGATTCTTTAATTTTTTTATTCATGATCCAATATTACAATCTTTGTAAGTATAAAACCAGCATTATTAGAATTAGAGACTGACAGCTTTATTTATAGCCAAATTCCAATTATCTATTATTTCTTTTCTTGTTTGTTTTTCTATTTTTGGCTGAAATTCAATATTTTCATGTATATTAACATTAAATTCACTCAAGTTTTTAATTTCTTTTGAGCCTAGCGCTGATAATGAAGCGGCACCAACAGCAGTCGCTTCTTGTTCATTTGATTTACTTATTTTTATATCACAAATATCTGAAAGATTCTGAATAAACCAGTCATTTTCGGTCAAGCCTCCATCAACTTTGATGTTGCTAATTGGATCTTCAAATAAGTTACTAGTATCCTCATTTATAGCTTTTATAAGATCGTGTGTTTGTAAAGAAATAGATTGAACGGATGAAGTTATTATATCATTTCTGTTTGAATCTCGTGTTAAACCTGAAATAGATGCTCGACTATTTGGTTTCCAGTGCGGTGCCCCTAAACCAGTAAAAGCAGGGACCATTACAATTTCGGTATTGATAGAATTATTATTAAGTATATCTTGCAATTCATTATAATTATCAAATACTTGTAGATTATTCTTTAACCAATCTATTATAGCACCAGCCATAAAAATTGAACCCTCTAAAGCATAAGTTATTTCACCATTAATTTTATAGGCTATAGTAGATAAAAGGCCATTCTTTGAATATGCAATTTTTTTACCTGTATTTAATAATATAAAGCATCCTGTTCCGTAAGTTGACTTAATATCTCCAAAATTAAAGCATTTTTGTCCAATTGCAGCAGACTGCTGATCTCCTATAACACCATAAATTGGTAATTCCTTTATAAGCGCCTCTGACTGTCCATAAAAAGCATCAGATTCCAACACTTCTGGAAGGATCGATTCGTTTACTTGAAAAAGATTTAATAAATCATCATCCCATTTCAAATCTTTAATATTAAAAAGGTTTGTTCTTGCTGCATTAGTTATATCAGTAGCAAAAACCTTACCTTTTGTAAGATGCCAAATGATCCATGAGTCTATAGTTCCTGCACATACTTTATCTTCATTTATGGCCTCTTTAACACCATCAATATTATTTATAATCCAGGATATTTTTGTTGATGAAAAATATGGGTCTAATAATAACCCTGTTTTATTAATAATTAATTCTTCATAGCCCTCTTCTTTTAAATCCTTGCATAAGCTTTCTGTTCTTCTGTCTTGCCATACAATTGCATTGTATAAAGACTTACCAGTTATTTTATCCCATAAAACTATTGTTTCTCTCTGATTGGTGATACCAATTGAACAAATATTTTTATCAAAATTATTTTCTATCACCTCATTACAACAACTTATTACAGTTTTGATAATCTCTTCAGGGTTGTGCTCGACCCAACCATTATTGGGAAAAATTTGCTCAAAAGATTTTTGACTGGAATCAACCTTTTTACCGCTTAAATCAAAAAGCATTACTTTTGTGGATGTGGTGCCTTGATCAATAATTAAAAACATTTTTTATTTGTGAGAAACAGGAAGTTTTTTTCTACCCCAAAAAAGAAAGGGGCCCACTCTCTCTCCTTCATTAATTAATCTTAGATTAGGAAATCTCTTTTTTAATGCATTAAGTGTAACCTTAGTCTCTAACCGCGCAAGCTCTCTTCCCAAACAAATATGAACTCCTACACTAAAAGAAATTACTTTGCTCCCATCTCGAGTTAAATCAAATGTGTTTGGATTTTTAAAAATCACAGGATCTCTATTTGCCGCACCATAATGCATCATTACTTTCGAATTTTTCGGTATGATATTTCCTTCAATATTCACTTCTTTAGATGTAGTTTTAAATAACCCTAAGAGAGGAGGATCATAACGAAGACTCTCGTTTATAGCGTTATTAATATCAATTTTGTTATTTACAAAATCTTCCCACAAATTATCGATAGTCATTAATCTCCAAACTAAATTCGAAATTAAAGAGGTTGTTGTCTCATTTCCTGCAACAAATATTTGCACAGTCAAATTCACAGCCTCATCATCTGATAAATAACTTGAATCAATTTTTGAATGAGCAATCCTTGATAAAAGGGTGCTATCTTCGTCTTGTTTTCTTTTTTTAAGTATGAGGTCTAATAAATAATCTCTCATTTGACTTAATTCTTTTTCAAATTTTTGAGGTTCCTCGCTACACATTTGTTCTACTGTAGCATCTGCCCAACGCTTAAATTTATGAATGTCATCAATAGGAATACCTAATATCTCACATATAATTATTACTGGTAGCGGGAATGATAAATTATCATGGATATCCCAGGTATCTTTTTCTATCACATCATCAAGAAGCTCTTCTGCAATCTTTTCCAATCTTTCTTCTAATTTTGCAATTGAGCCCATTAAAAAATTCGGCTGCACAATCCTTCTGATCAATGTGTGGTGCTCTCCATCAGAGAGCACACCATTGGAAGAATCAATAAAATTAGGTCCATTTCCATGTCCTTCGATAAAGATATCAGGCTCTCTTAAAGCATAGCTAATATCTTCATATCTAGATAATATATAAAATGGAGGATCATATAAATCATAATGGTAGACTCTATTTCCATTTAATAATTTTGAAGCCGATATAGATGGATCATACATCTCATCCTGACTCACTAAATCAACCTTACTGTTGTCTGAATTCATTTATTCACCTAAATAGATAAAAACCAAAGATAAAACTTTAGTAATTTAGGTATGAATTATCAAGAGGAAGTGATATTTAAAAAAAATGTCTGATAAAAAAATACATTTTGTTTCAAGTGATAATAAGGCTGCAAAAGATGCAAAAGATAATCTAGTAGAAAAATACAAGGATTATTCTGCTTCTGAAGCTGATGTAATTGTTGCGCTTGGAGGTGATGGACTTATGTTAAAAACGCTTCATGATAATATTGAAGAGGCAAAGCCTATTTTTGGTATTAACAAAGGATCTGTTGGTTTCTTAATGAACGATTATAACGATGACGACCTGTTAGAAAGAATTGAATCTGCCACTTTAACAAAAGTTTACCCTCTTCAAATGACAGTTATAACTGAACATGATGAAATATCAGCAAAAGCTATTAATGAGGTTTCTCTTTTGAGACAAACATATCAAGCAGCAAAAATAAAAATTAAGATAGATGATAAAATTAGATTAGAAGAATTAATATGTGATGGTATTTTACTTGCAACACCTGCAGGGAGCACAGCCTATAATTTATCTGCTCATGGACCAATACTTCCAATTACTTCAAATTTATTAGCATTAACTCCTATATCAGCATTTAGACCAAGACGATGGAAAGGTGCACTACTGCCTCATGATTCAATAGTTGAAATTGAAATATTAGAAAAAAATAAGAGACCAGTAAGTGCAGTTGCAGATAATCTTGAAATAAGAGACATAGAAAGCGTTAAAATAACAGAGGATAGAAAAACGGAATTGTTTATGCTCTTTGATCCTGAAACAAATCTAGAAGAAAAAATTTTAGAAGAACAATTTACTTACTCTTAATTTATTTTAAATTCTCTATAGGCTCTTTAATTAGACCATATCCAGCCTTCTCAGGTATTGTTAAAAATACTCCATCTTCATTCTTTTCTATCTTGGGTTCAACAGTGATAACTGTTTCTTTTTTAACTTCATCAAGGGCTTCTTTAACAGTTCTAAATTTTGATAATTTTTCTAAATTCATTCTTGTCGGAAAAATTATAGTTCGTTTTTCAGCTATACAGTCTTCTAATGCCTGTTTTGGAGAAATCCAAATTGAATCTATAGACTCTTTTCCATCATGCTTGCCTATATGATCTCTTGGGGCTTCAGCAAGATAAAAATAAGTATCAAACCTCTTTGGCATCATTTTTGGGGTTACCCAATGTGCAAATGGAATTAAATTGTCTAAATTAAATTTAATGTTTTCTTTAACAGCAAAATCAAACATTGATCCCTTTTTGTTATTAAATTTATCTCGCCACTGAGCTAATTTCTCCAATTTTTCACTTGATATTATTTCTTTCTTATTTTGCTCGTATGCAAATAATACATCTGCTTCTTCATAACACTCTCTTATTCCTGCAATTTTATAACTTAACTCTTGATCACTAATTTCTTTTTCGGCAAATACATATCTTCTTAATTCTGGATTAAGATCACTTTCGTCAACTTTTCCACCCGGAAAGACTAAAGCACCTGATGCAAAATCTATTTGGTGATGCCTTACAACCATAAAGACTTCTATATCATCAACACCGTCTCTAATAACTAAGACAGTAGAAGCAGGTATTAATTTATTAGAAGAATTTTCCATAATATAATGCTATAGCATAGTTCAAAATATTTAATCATTTATTTTTGTTAAGATGAGGAGAGATGATGTTAGAAGGATTAAGAGTTATTGAGATGTCAACGTATGTAGCCGCTCCTGGAGCAGGTGGTATGCTTCGAGATTGGGGAGCAGAGGTTATTAAAGTTGAACCATTGACAGGTTGTCCAATGAGATCATTTTTTGAAGGAACAAAATCAAAATTAGAAATCGTAGGTAACCCTATCTTTAGTCTCGATAATAGAGGTAAAAAAGGGATGACAATAAATACTAGCAATGAAAAAGGTGCTGATATTGTTAGACAATTAATTAAAGATGCAGATATCTTTTTGACAAATGTTAGACCTACATCATTAGAAAAATCAAAACTTGATCATGAAACGCTTTTGGAAATTAATCCTAAGCTAATATATTGCTCTTTGTCAGGTTACGGTCTTGACGGGGAAGAAAGAGATCGACCTGGTTTTGATATTGCTGCATTTTGGTCAAGATCTGGAATGGCACATTTAACTCAGAGAAAAGGTGAAGAGCCCTTACCTATCAGAGTTGCTGTTGGAGATCATATCACCTCAATATCAACAGTTAGTGGAATATTAGCTGCAGTTTATGAAAGACAAAAAACAGGTAAAGGTAAAGTTGTTGAGAGCTCTCTCTTAAGGACAGGAATTTATTCCATAGGCTCAGATATGGCCCTTCAATTAAGGTTTGGAAGAGTTCCATCAACAAAAAAAAGAGATGAACAAATAAATCCAATAGCTAATTTTTTTAAAACCAAAGATGATAGATGGATATGCCTTAGTCCAAGAGCAGGAGGTGATTGGGATTTACCTCAAGTAGCAAGAGCTATCGGGAGAGAAGAATGGTTGGAAGATGAGAGATTTAATAATCATCATGGTAGAAGGTCTAACTCTACAGACTTTGTAAAAGCTATGGATGAAGCTTTTAGTCAATTAACTCTTGAAGAATGGGGTGAAAGATTAGACAAAGAAGATCTAATTTGGGCGCCTGTACAAAATTTAAGCGAAGTTGCAAATGACAAACAAGCTATTGAAGCAGGATCATTTGTTGAAATTGAAGACCCAGAATGTGAAGAAAAATACCTTTCTTTAGCTTCTCCGGTTAAATTCCATGATAGTGATGTAGGACCAAAAGGACCGGCACCTCTACTCGGTGAACATAACAAAGAAATATTAAGTGAAATGGGTTACTCAACAGAAGAAATTAATAAATTAGAAGAAAATGGAATAATTGGAAAATGTTAATTTTAAAAAAAAAGGGAACCCACATCGAGCTCCCTTTTAGTGTGACTTAATCGCCCCCGATTAAGACTGATATCTCGCTACCCTAATCCAGCGCTTCTTCCTTTTACAGACCAGCTTTCTGTCTTTTGGCTGGCTATCCTCAAGATATTGCTACCTTTACTTTCACCATGGATCGGAGACCATCCGACCCTCACAGCGGCATATCACCCGCCCAACGGCCATTGGTCATTACGACCGTCACAATTATTAAGACATAGCAAATAGTGTTGGTCAATTCAGCTGCATTATTTTTTTGTGGATAACTCAATTTTTCTGTGGATAAAATAACAAATTAATTTATAGCATATAAATAACTTATTAATTTTATGGTTATGGGTATAGCAAGTAAAATATGTATTATATTAATCAGGGGGTACAAATATTTAATATCACCTTTTTTAGGTAAGTCTTGTAGATTTGAGCCTTCATGTTCATCTTATGCAATGGAAGCTTTTTCAAAACATGGATTTTTTCATGGTTTTAAATTATCCTTTATTCGTATTATAAAATGTAATCCTTGGGGTGGTTATGGATATGATCCAGTTCCTATTAAAAAGAAGATAAATAATTAGTTATGCCAAAAATAAAATTACCAGATGGATCAGTAAAAGAATTCGATAAGCCAATTAATTTTGATGAACTTGCATCTTCAATTGGATCGGGATTAGCTAAAGCAACTGTTGCTGGTATGCTTAATGGAAAAATTGTAGATGCATCAGAGCTAATTGAAGCAGATTCTGATGTAGTTTTAATCACAAATAGTGATGAAGATGGAATAGAGATAATTAGGCATTCATGTGCCCATTTGTTTGGCCATGCTTTAAAACAATTATATCCTAAAGCAAAAATGGCTATAGGACCAACTATAGAAAATGGTTTCTATTACGATATTGATCTTGAGGAGTCATTAAGTGAGAATGATTTAGAAAAAATTGAGTTAAGAATGAAAGAATTAGCTCAAACAAATTATGGTGTTGTTAGAGAAGTTGTAACAAGAAAAAAGGCGCTTGATACATTTGAGAAAAGAAATGAACCTTATAAAGTTGAAATAATTAATGAAATTCCCAATGATGAGATTATAGCCCTATATCATCATAATGAATATATTGATATGTGTAGAGGCCCTCATGTTACATCAGTTAGGCACTTAAAAGCTTTTAAATTAACAAAAATTGCTGGAGCATATTGGAGGGGTAGCTCTGATAATAAAATGCTTCAAAGAGTATATGGAACCGCGTGGGCATCTGAAAAAGAGTTAAAAAAACATCTTATTCTTCTTGAGGAAGCAGAGAAAAGAGATCACAGAAAAATTGGAAAAGAGTTAGACCTTTTCCACTTTCAAGACATTGCACCTGGTATGGTTTTTTGGCATGCAAATGGTTGGTCAATTTATAAAGAGTTGGAAGACTATATTCGAAGAAAAATTTCAAAAGAAGGATATAAAGAAATCAAAACACCGCAAATTTTAGATAAAGATTTATGGGTTGAGTCAGGTCATTGGGATAAATACAAAGATAATATGTATAAAACAATTATTGATGATAGAGAATTGATGATTAAACCTATGAACTGCCCAGGCCATGTTCAAATATATAATCAAGGTATAAAAAGCTATAAAGATCTTCCACTGAGAATGGCAGAATTTGGTTCATGCCATCGTAATGAGCCATCTGGTGCACTGCATGGTTTAATGAGGGTTAGGAATTTTGTTCAAGATGATGCGCATATTTTCTGCACCGAAGATCAAATAGAGAGTGAAACTATAAGTTTTTGTAAACTGCTTCAGGATGTATATAGTGAATTGGGTTTTGAAGAGGTTTCAATAATGTATGCTGATAGGCCAGACCAAAGGGTAGGTAAAGATGAGATCTGGGATAAAGCTGAAAATGCACTTTTGAATGCGTCTAAAGCAACAGGCATACCCTTTGATATAAATAATGGAGATGGCGCTTTTTATGGACCGAAGTTAGATTTTTATCTTCACGATGCTATTGGTAGAAAATGGCAATGTGGAACATTACAGGTTGATTTTAATATGCCAGGAAGATTGAGGGCAAATTATATTGGAGAAGATAATGAAAAACATACGCCCGTTATGCTTCATCGTGCTATTTTAGGAAGTTTAGAGAGATTTACAGGTATTTTAATTGAGCATTATGAAGGAAGGTTCCCTGTTTGGTTAGCTCCAATCCAAGTGGTGGTTGCTACTATAACATCTAAAGCAGATAAATATGCTCATAAGATAGAAGAAAAATTTATAGAAAAAGGAATAAGGGTTATTTTAGATTCTCGAAACGAAAAAATTAATTATAAAGTTCGAGAACATTCGGTAAATAAAATACCTTTTATTTTTGTTGTTGGAGTTAATGAGATGAATGATGGAACTGTCGCAATCAGAAAACTTGGCTCAGAAAAACAAGAAATACTTAGCATACAAGATAGTATAGATTTGATTCTTAAAGAAACTGCTGCACCAGATAGTTGATCAATTTATTTTATCCACAGAAAAATGAAGTTATCCACAACTAAATGACTTTTGATAATTGATTGTGATCCATAATTATGTTTTAATCTAATTGTCGGTCGCAATGACCAATGACCGATGGGCGGGTGAGAAGCCGCAGTGAGGATCGAATGGTATAAGATCCATGGTGAAAAGAAAGATAGAAATATCTGGATAGAAACCAGCCAGAAACAGGAAGCTGGTCTTGAAAAAGAAGGAGCACTGAAGAAAGGTAGCGGAAGATCATGGTTTAATCGGGGGCGGTTAAGTCAAACTAAAGGGAGCTTGATGAAAGCTCCCTTTTTTTATTTTAACTCATTTATACAATTTTCAACAGCATCGAAAACCAATAAAACAGATGCATGCCTTCCTTTAAAGTCCTTAACTGGTTCAAAATATTTCAAATCTTCCCATTTTCCAGATGGAGGGGCACCATTTTCCTTTAGCATATTGTACATTTCTTTTTTTATTTCTAAGAGCTCTTTTGAACCTGATCCTATTATATTTCTTGCCATAACTGAGGATGCTGCCTTACCAAGAGAACAAGCTTTAATTTCATGGGTAAAATCATTTACAATATTATCTTCCATATTTAAATAAACGGTAATTTTAGAACCACATAATTTACTTACTACCGTAGAGGAAGAATGTGGTTTATCAAGCTTTCCTAATCTAGGGATATCTGATGATAACCTTAAAATATTTGT
Source organism: uncultured PS1 clade bacterium (assembly GCA_902533755.1). Lineage (GTDB taxonomy): Bacteria > Pseudomonadota > Alphaproteobacteria > MED-G09 > MED-G09 > AG-430-B22. The sequence goes on along the minus strand of CACANC010000001.1, from coordinate 51,374 downwards.
ATTGTATAAATCCTTAATCATTTTTTTTCTTCCAAGTAGTAATATCATTCTTATCTTCAAGCACTACACCCATATCTAAAAGTTTATTTCTTATTTTATCCGCAGCTGAAAAATCTTTAGATTGCCTTGCTTGATTTCTTTCTTTAATTAGCCCATCAATTACTTTTGTATCAACATTATTATCTTCTTTTAATAACCAATTACTTGGCTTTGAAAATAAAAGCCCCATAAAGTTGGCAGATTTAATAAATGAGCTCCTTAACTCAATATTGTCAGAATCTTTTTTTAGATCTTTAAATATTGAATGCAGAACTGATATTGCTTTTGGTGTATTAATGTCATCAGATAAAGAAGTAAGAATTTCTTCATTAATTTTAGCATCGATAATATCAACATCCTCATACTGTTCTAAGAATGAATAAAAAGTATCTAATGTTTTTTTTGATTGATTAACTAATTCATCTGACCACTTTAAAGGCTGTCTATAATGAGAACTCATTAAAGATAACCTTATTACTTCTCCGGGCATATCGTTAATTAAATCTTTAATTAAAATAATATTTCCAAGAGATTTAGACATTTTGGAGTCTGCCATTTGAACCATTCCATTATGTAACCAAAAATTTGCTAATTGCTTACCATCATTTCTACAAAATGACTGCGCGCACTCATTTTCATGATGAGGAAACCTTAAATCTTCACCTCCACCATGAATATCTATAGTTTTTCCAAATATCTCTAGAATCATAGTTGAGCATTCTAGGTGCCATCCTGGTCGCCCTCTTCCCCAAGGACTGTTCCAGCCAATCTCATTTTCATTAGAAGGTTTCCACAAAACAAAATCTAAAGGATTTTTTTTGTAATCTTGAACTTCAACTCTTGAGCCTGCAATCATATCTTTAGGATCTCTGCTAGATAAATCACCATATGATTTATAAGAATCAATATTAAATAACACATGTCCTTCAGAAAGGTATGCATTATCTTTTTTTATTAGATCCTCAATAAATAAAATCATCTCAGAAATAAATTGTGTTGCATAAGGCTCCCTATTAGGTTCTTCAACATTCAAAATTTTCATATCTGAATGATATTGATTTGTAGATTTCTTAGTAATTTCAGATATTTCAACATTTTGCTCTAAAGCAGCATTTATTATTTTATCATCAATATCAGTTATGTTTCTTGCATATGTCACATTTTTATATTTATTTCTTAGTAATTTTGCCAATACATCAAAAACTACCGCTGGTCTTGCATTGCCAATATGATGTGACCCATAAACTGTCGGGCCACATACATACATAGTCACATTTTCATCATCAAGAGGATGAAATATCTCTTTTTTCTTACTTTTTGAGTTATATAATCGAATTTCCATAGCAAAAATCTATAAAATACTTGTATTTTCTTATATTAATATCATATACATTGCTATATTAGAAAATTAATCAAAGTAAAAGTCACAATTTTTGTCTTTTATGTCAGGAGATTATCATGGATATGAAAGTTGATAAAAATCAAGTCGATTTAGATCAAGGTAAACCAACGAGGGAAGAAGCTATGGATGCAGTTAAAACCCTTATATCATGGGCTGGTGATAACCCATATCGCGAAGGTTTGGTAGACACCCCTAAAAGAGTTGTGAAAGCTTATGAAGAATTTTTTGCGGGCTATAATCAAGATCCTTTATCAACTCTAAGTAAAACATTTGAGGATGTTCAGGGTTATGACGATATTGTCTTTCTAAGAGATATTAATATAGAAACTCATTGTGAACACCATATGGTACCAATTTTAGGTGTTGCACATGTAGCCTATTTACCAAAAGATAAGGTGGTTGGTATCTCAAAATTAGCAAGAGTAATTGATATTTTTGCAAAGAGGCTTCAAACTCAAGAGACAATGACAATGCAAATTCTTGAAACTATTGACCAAGCTCTAAATCCACTTGGTACAGCTATAATGATTGATGCGAAGCATCAATGTATGACAACAAGAGGTATTAGTAAGCCTAATGTATCAACAGTTACTACCAAGTTTTCAGGATTATTTGCTGAAGATAGTGAGTTAAGACAGAGATTTATGAGTCTAACGCAAGCAAAAGGTTAATTTTGTCACAAAATTACGAAAAAAATTTCAAACAAAGATTATCAGTCGAAGAGGTTGAAGAAGGTCTTTCTTTAAGCCCTAAATTTGACGAAAATGGTTTAATGCCCTGTATAACCACAGATAATAATACTGGTGAATTATTAATGGTTGGCTATATGAACGCTGAGGCATTAACTAAAACAATTGAAAATGGTGAGGCTTATTATTTTAGTCGTTCACAGAAAAAAATTTGGCATAAAGGTTCTGTTTCGGGTTTAACCCAAAAAATTGTTGAAATGAGGATTGATGATGACCAAGATTCTATTTGGATATCAGTTGATGTATCTGGAACAGGTGCTAGTTGTCACGTTGGATATAAATCATGTTTTTACCGATCAATTCCTTTGAAGTCTAAGGTTAATGAAAACATTGAACTTATAATGAGTGATGAAGAAAAACTTTTTGATCCTGATGAAGTATATAAAGGTCTTCCAAACCCAACAAAGTTATAGTTAATCTGGAAATTTTTCAAAAGGAAATGGTTTTTGATCGTTATTACCTGTTGAAAACAAAAGACATTCCTTCAAATATAAAGATAATCTTCGAGAAAACTCATTTAATTCAGAAAGCTGTCCAGAATCAACTACTTTCACAATAAAAGATAAAATAGATAAAACTACAATGACCCAAAAAGACATATAAGCTAAAATAAGAAAAGCAACACAGAATATAAATTCTTTAAAATATTTAAAAACTTTTAAAGCAATTTGATCATCTGCAGATTTTGTCTCTGAAGGCTGACTAGTTATTTCGTCATCAGATTGATTATTCATTGAGTTATCTGAATTCTCTAATTCTTCATTAATATCTTTATTATCTTCATTCATGAATACATATCTTTCATAATAAATTTTCTATATCAACAAAAAAATTAAGAATTCTTTGTTAATTTATTCAATTTATAATCAATAAGCTCAATTCTATCATTACCAAAATACATATCATTATCATTAATAAATATCGTAGGCGACCCAAAACCACCCCTTTCGATAAGATTTTCAGTATTATTTCTAAGTTTATTTTTAACCGTTTCTTTTTGCAGTGAGTGAAAAGTTTTTGAAGGATCCATACCACAATTTTTTACTATTATTTCTAAAATATCGTTATTTCCAACATCTAGATCATCTTCCCAATAAGACTTAAAGCAGAGACTTGCAAATTTTACCAATTTATTTTCTTCTTCAGCAATAATAGCTATTCGCATCATTTTAACGGCATTTACAGGAAATATTGATGGCCACTTTATCTTAATTTTCGATAACTCAGCCCAATCTTGCATATCTTTTCTTGAATATTTAAATTTTCTTGGATTTGGGTTTTCTCTTTGAGTATATATATCTTTATTAACTTCATTGAAAACACCTCCAACTAATATTGGCTTCCAAATCGGCTTAACATTGTATTTATCTAAAATTAAATGAATTCTTGAAAAAGCTAAATAAGTCCATGGAGAGGAGCAATCAAAAAAAAACTCAAATTTAACCATTCAAGTTACTTTCCTTTCCAATCAGGTTTTCTTTTTTGAGAAAAAGCAAGCGGGCCTTCCACAAAATCTTCACTATTAAATAATGACTTAACTGAATCATATTTTTGATTCATTGCTTCTTCAATTGACGAAAAATTTAAGCCATCTAAAGCAACATTTTTAGTTGTTCTGATAGAAACTGGTGAACATTCCATAATCATATTAGCCCATTCCTGAGCCCTTATTAATAATTCTTCTTGAGATACAACATCATTTACAAAACCAAGATCTTTACCTTCTGAAGCCTTTACTGTTCTACCTGTTAACATCATTCCCATTGCCCTTTTTAAACCTATCTGTCTTGGAAGTCGGTGCATACCTCCTGCAAGAGCGGCTAAGCCAACTTTTGGTTCAGGAAGAGCAAATGTTGCATTATCAGAGGCTATAATCAGATCACATGCTAATGCAATTTCAAAGCCTCCTCCCATAGCCACTCCATTAACTGCTGCAATTATTGGCTTGTTAAGATTATATCTTGATGTAAGACCAGCAAATCCAGATGGGACAATCTCCATTTTACCGCCTTCAGCTTGATATTTTAAATCATTACCTGCTGAAAAGGCTCGATCACCAGATCCGGTTATAATTGCAACCCAAGCATCATTATCTTTTTGAAAATTATTAAAAATTTCATCTAGTTCTTTATGTGCAGGTGAATGCAAAGCATTCATTCTTTCTGGTCTATTAAGGGTTATAATCCATAAATGTTCTTTTTTTTCTATAATAGCAAATTCGTAAGCCATAATTCCTCCTGTCACAATAATTTTAAATTTTCTTTATAATTTTTCCAATTCTCACAATAATGATCTGCTGAGGCAATTAGAAAATCTTCCATATCTTTATCAATCGCTCTTATAACTTTACCTGGTACCCCAACAACCATTGAATTATCTGGAATTTCTTTTTTTTCAGGAATAAGTGTTTTAGATCCAATAAGGCAATTTTTTCCAATTTTTGCTCCATTTAAAATGACTGTTCCAATACCAATAAGTGAATTATCTCCAATGCTACAACCATGAAGCATAACTTGATGACCAATTGTTACATTCTTTCCTATTTTTAAAGGAAAACCATAGTCAGTATGTAAAACACTACCATCTTGAACATTGCTATTTTCTCCGATAAGTATTTCCTCACAGTCACCCCTTAGAGTAGCTGAAAACCAAACACTTGAATTTACTTCCATTTTTACATCACCAATAATGTTAGCATCAGGAGCAATCCAATATCTCTCATCATCGGGTAATATTGGCTCTTTATCGTTAAGTTTAAAAATGGGCATCAGTGCATTATAAATCAAAATCTAAAATTGACATCGAAAATGTACATGAGGCGTCATTATCTCTAAAAACAACACCTATAAATTCTTCCTCAGCATTTTCATTTAATATTAACACCTCCTTAGAATCCTCAATTGATCCCCTATCAGAGATAATAATTTTCTTTTTTTTAGATAAAGACTGAATATTTGTTTCTAAGTTTTCTTTATCGGCAATTGAGTGATCTATTGGAATGGTTAATGAATAAGAAATATCCTCTTCATCGGGGTCATCATCTTTTTGTAAACTTCCAATAGCTTCTGAAGAAATAAAAATAGATGCGGTTGGTGGTATATCTTGATCTTTTCTTACCGATATATCTTCATTATCAAATATATCTCTTAAATAGTTTTGAATTATTAGAATCTCATCATTATTCATAATTAAGCCTTTAGTTATTTATAACCTTTGCTGGTACGCCAACAGCTGTGCAATCTTTTGGAATATCATTCAATACCACTGACCCTGCCCCGATTTTTGTATTGTCACCTATTTTTATATTTCCAACTATAGTGGAATTTGCCGATAACAAAACATTCTTTCCTACTTGAGGATGTCTTTGACCTTTTTCTGCACCGACTCCACCTAAAGTTACTCCATGGAATATAGAACAATAATCTCCAACTTTAGAAGTTTCACCTATAACAACTCCTGATGCATGATCAATCATAATGCCTTTACCTATCTCAGCATTAGGGTGTATATCAACATTAAATTTTTCTGAAACAATTGATTGGATGTACATTGAAAAACCTAATTTTTCTTCAATCCAATAATTAGCCACTCTATATGCCTGTAATGCTTGAAAACCTTTATAAAAAAGTAATGGCTGAAAAAGATAATTACATGCAGGATCTTTATGATAAATTTCATTTATATCCTCCTCAATTGCATCAATAATATCTTTACTTGTAAAAGCTACTCCAACATCATGAGCAATGTTTTCTTTAAGAATTTCCTGTGATTTTAAATTTTTACTTACTAATAAAGATAATGCGTCAGATAAATTATTAAAATTTAAAATATTACTCTTAAAATAATATTCCATAGTTTTATCATTAGAAAATAATTCAGCTTCTTCTAAAATTTTATTCCAAAGATCTTCTTGATAAAGTTTTTTCATAACATTCCTCTAAAAATAACTTTATTTACTTTATTTATAACTTATAACTACATTGCAATAATAAATGGAAGAGTAAAATATGTCTGAAGATAGAAAAGTAGCTATAATTACTGGTTCATCTCAAGGATTGGGTGCTTCAATTGCAATCAAATTATCTCAAAGAAATATTAATTTAGTAATAAATTATTCAAACAATAAAGATATGGCTTTAAAAATTAAAGACGAATGTATTAATAATGGTGTTAAAGCTATAATTGTGCAAGCAGATGTTTCAAGCGATGATGATTGTAAAAAACTTGTTCAAGAAACTATAGATGCTTTTGGAAAGGTAGATATTCTTGTTAACAATGCAGGAACAACAAAATTTGCTGATCATTCTAAATTAGACAAACTTAGTGGTGAAGATTTTATCAATATCTATAAGGTTAATGTTATTGGGCCCTATCAAATGATTAGGGCTGTTGAACCCATTATGAAAAAAAATGGATTTGGGTCAGTAGTAAATATATCATCTATTGCTGGAAAAACGGGCATAGGATCTTCTATTGCTTATGCTGCTTCTAAAGGAGCTCTTAACACAATGACATTGTCTTTAGCAAAGGCTCTTGGACCCGAAATAAGGGTAAACACCGTATGTCCAGGATTCATTGGAACAGGCTGGTTTGAAAATAGGTTTGGCAAAGAAACTTTTGACAGAATAAAAAAAGATCAAGAGAGCATAACCCCATTAAATAAAGCTGGTACTCCAGATGATATTGCCGATAGCGCTGTATTCTTTTGCCTTGAAGGCGCAGAACATATAACTGGAGAAACCTTAATCTCTGATGCAGGAATGCATCTAAATTTACCTAAAGGTTAAAAAATGAGCGAATTACCTAAAATTGCTAATGATGATGGAAAAAAGGAAATTCAAATTACATTCACCAAATTCATATGCATAGGGGCTTCACAACCACACGACCATCCTCATGTTTCTCTAGAAATGGGAAAAAATAAACAAATTATTTGTCCATATTGCGGTACTATTTATAACCTAGTTGATGCAATTGATTATTTAGATGATTTAAAAGAATAGTAATTTTTAATGGTGCGGACACCCGGACTCGAACCGGGACGGAGATAATCTCCTTCAGATTTTAAGTCTGATGTGTCTACCAATTCCACCATGTCCGCATTTACTTCTCCAGAACTCTTTTAAAGATATTATCAATATTTTTAATATGATATTTTAAATCAAAAATATCTTCTATCTCTTTCTTAGTTAAAGTGGAAGTAATGAATTCATCTTTTTTTACTAATTCTTCAAACATTAATGGATCTTCACTGCCATAACTTTCCCATGCCAACATTGCATTTTTTTGAACAACTTTATATGACTCCTCTCTGCTTACTTCTTTTTGAGTTAAAACTAATAATAGTCTTTGAGAAAAGACCAGACCGCCAAATTGATTTAAGTTTCTAAGCATTTGATCGGGGTATACAACAAGCTCATCTATAACATTAATCAGCCTATTAAGCGCAAAATCAAGAGTAATAGTAGCGTCTGGCCCTATCATTCTTTCAACGCTTGAATGTGATATGTCTCTTTCATGCCACAAAGAAACATTTTCTAAAGCTGGTATCACCGAGCTCCTAACTATTCTAGCTAAACCAGTTAAATTTTCTGTGAGTATAGGATTTCTTTTATGTGGCATAGAAGAAGATCCTTTCTGGTTTTCTGAAAAATATTCAGCTACCTCCATTACCTCTGAGCGCTGTAGGTGTCTAATTTCAGTTGCCAATCTTTCAATTGAACTGGCTATAATTGCTAATGCAGAAAAGAAGGCAGCATGCCTATCCCTTGGAATCACCTGAGTAGAAATAGGTTCAATATTTAAACCCAACTTTTTAGCAACATATTCTTCAACAAAAGGATCAATGTTAGCAAAGGTTCCAACAGAGCCTGAGATTGCACATGTATTGATTTCTTCAATTGCACTTTCAAGCCTAATTTTATTTCGACAGAACTCCTCATAAGCTTGAAGCATTTTTAATCCAAAAGTTGTTGGTTCAGCATGGATACCATGACTTCTACCCATGCAAATTGTATTTTTATTTTCTATGGACTTTTTCTTTAAAGAAACAATCAAATCATCTAAGCCAGTTAAAAGAATATTTCCTGCCTGTTTTAACTGAATATTTAAACAAGTATCTATGACATCTGAAGATGTCATCCCTTGATGAATAAATCTTGAATCTGGACCAACATTTTCAGATAAATTTGTTAAAAATGCTAAGACATCATGTTTAATTTCTTTTTCAATTTCATTTATTCTATCGATATCAAAGCTAGCTTTTTTTTCTACTTTTACGGATGTTCCTTTAGGCACTATATTTATTTGTTCCATTGCTTCCAAGGCAGCAATTTCAATCTTTACCCATATTTCAAATCTATTTTGTTCTTCCCAAATGTCAGTCATTTGTTTTCGAGAATATCTAGGGATCATTTTTTATTACTTTCTATTAAGTTTCATGTCGCTATTGGATTGCCCGTATTATTAAGCGATTTCGTAAAAATTTCTATTCCATCTTTAGTAACGCCAATAGAATGTTCAAATTGCGCTGATAAAGAACGATCTCTAGTGACAGCAGTCCATCCATCGGGCAGCATCTTTGTGCCTGGCTTACCTGCATTAACCATTGGTTCAACAGTAAAAAACATACCTTCTCTTATTTCTATACCTGAGCCCTCTACCCCATAATGAAGGATATTTGGCTCATCGTGAAAAACCCTTCCAATACCATGACCACAAAATTCTCTAACAACTGAGAAGTTTCTATCCTCTGCATAATTTTGTATAAAGTTTCCAAGATCTCCTAGCAATAAACCTGGCTTAATCATATCAAGAGATAACATCAAACTTTCATAGGTAGTATTAATTAGGTTTTTGGATTTTACTGATGGTTCCCCTGCACTATACATCCTAGATGTATCGCCATGCCATCCATCAAGAATAAGTGTGACATCAATGTTTACAACATCTCCATTATTAAGAATTTTTTCTCCAGGTATTCCATGGCAAACAACATGGTTAACAGATGTGCAAATTGATTTCTTAAATCCTCTATAATTTAAAGGAGCAGGCGTTGCATTATTATCAAGAATAAATTCTAAAGCAAATTTATCAAGGCTTTCAGTCGTTACGCCGGGTTCTACTTTTTTTACAAATAAATCTAATAATTCTGCAGCAAGTTTTCCGACTTTTCTCATTCCCTGAAAATCTTCTTTCTGGTGAATTTTTATTTGTCCAGTAATTCTTCCAGAAGCATATTTTTCTTCAATATAATCCATAGGAAAGTTATATATTAAAATTTAGTATACATCTAGTATCTGTATGTTGTCCGCTTTAAACGAAACTGTTAAAAGATGTTATGAACAATTTATTTTATGAAAATGCTTCCGTATTAATTATAGGTAATGAAATATTATCGGGTCGAACTATAGATAAAAATTTCAACTATATTGCAACAAAATTGGATGAGCATGGTATCTCAATTTCTGAAAGCAGAACTGTGTCAGATAGCGAGGAAGAAATTATAAATGCAGTAAACGAACTAAGAAAAAGATTCAAATATGTTTTTACCACTGGAGGGATTGGACCAACTCATGATGATGTAACAGCAGAAAGTATTGCAAAAGCATTTAATGTTAAATTAGAAGTAAATAATGAAGCTTATAAAATTTTAGAGGATTATTATAATAATTTAGGAACAGAATTTAATGATATACGTCAACGAATGGCAAGAATTCCAAAAGGAGCTAAATTAATAAAAAATCAAATTTCTGCTGCTCCTGGGTTTAATATTGAAAATGTCTATGTATTTGCAGGAATACCAGAAGTTATGAAATCAATGTTGGATGAAACCCTTAAAGGAATAGAAAAAAAAGATAGAATTAATAAATCAACATTAGTGGTTGATTCACCAGAAGGTGAAATAGCAAAAATTTTAGAAAAAACAGTCGAAAATAACATAAATGTTAGTATTGGTAGCTATCCATTTTATAATACTAAAGATGATTTTGGAGTAAAAATAGAAATTTCATCATTAGACAATAATTCACTAATTAAGGCTATTGATGATTTGAAGGTACAATTATCTAAAGAATCTATTAAATATAAATGAGTAAATTTTAATACTATGACAAAAAAAGAACTCATTTATGAAGGCAAGGCTAAGACATTATTTTTTTATGATGATAATAAAATAATTCAATACTTTAAGGATGACGCTACTGCATTTAATAAAAAGAAACATGAAATTATTAATGAAAAAGGAATTCTTAATAATTTTATAAGTGAGTTTATTTTCAAATATTTAAGTGAAAATGGAGTAGAAAATCATTTTATAGAGCGATTGAATGATAGAGAGCAGCTTGTAAAAAAAGTAGATATAATTCCTGTTGAAGTTATTGTTCGAAATATTGCAACAGGAACACTAACTAAAAGACTGGGCATTCAAGAAGGATTAAAGTTAAAAAAACCCCTTATTGAGTTTACGCTTAAGAGCGATGAATTAGATGACCCTATTGTATCTGAGGAACATATTGATGTTCTGGAATACGCTGAAAAAGACGAAATCAACGATATTAAAGACCAAGCCCTAATAATCAATAGGCTTCTTTTGCAACTTTTTTCTTCTATAAATATTCAATTAGTTGATTTTAAGATTGAATTTGGTCGTCTTATTATTGATAAAAAAGTAATTTTGGCTGATGAAATCAGTCCTGATTCTTGTAGATTATGGGATAAATCCTCATCTGAAAAACTAGATAAAGATAGATTCAGAAAAAACCTTGGGGGATTAATTGATGCTTACAAAGAAGTAGCGACTCGGTTAGGAATAAAAATTCAATAATAAATTAACGCTATGAAATTAAATGTAAAAATAATGCCTAAAAATGGAGTTCTTGATCCTCAAGGTAAAGCAATAGAAAATTCATTGAGTCAACTTGGTTTCAAAAAGTTCTCAGAAATTCGACAAGGAAAAATTATCGAAATTGATATTGATGCAGATAAAGATCAAGCGATAAATATTGCCGATGAAATGTGTAAAAAATTATTAGTTAATCTAATTATTGAAGATTACGAAATTATTTTTGATAGAGAAAAATAAATGAAGGCATCTATAATTGTCTTTCCTGGATCAAATTGCGATAGAGATATCGCTGTATCTATTAAAAAACTTACAGATATAGAGCCAATAATGGTCTGGCATAAAGAAACCTCCATACCAGATTCAGATTTAATAGTTATTCCAGGCGGATTTACATTTGGAGATTATTTAAGATGTGGTTCTATCGCAGCAAATAGCCCAATTATGAATGATGTCATTAAAAAAGCAACAGACGGATTACCAACTTTAGGAATATGTAATGGTTTTCAAATCCTTACAGAATCGGGATTGCTACCTGGAACACTCATTAAAAATGATTGTCTTTCCTTTTTATGTAAGACTGTTTCAATAAAGGTTGAGAATAATGAAACAAATTTTTCTAAAAAATATAAGCAAAATGAAGTAATCAATATACCTATTGCTCACAATGAAGGTAATTTTTTTGCTAATGAAGATACATTAAAAAAAATTAAAGACTCAAATCAAATAACTTTTAAATATTGTAATCAAAATGGAGAGGTAAATAATGAAACAAATCCAAATGGTTCAATTGAAAATATTGCTGGTATAACAAATGAGCAAGGTAATGTTTTAGGTATGATGCCTCATCCTGAAAGAGCAACATGTGAAATTACAAAACTTACAGATGGAGAAAACCTTTTTAAATCTATATCGGAGTTTTTATTGTGATTAAAATTACGAAAGAAATTGTCGAAGAACACGGTATTAATTCAGAAGAATATGATTTTATTTTAAAATCATTGAGAAGAGAACCTACAATTACAGAACTCGGTATTTTTTCTGCGATGTGGTCTGAGCATTGCTCTTATAAATCATCAAAATACTGGTTAAGCCAACTACCTACAAAAAACGAATTCGTTATCCAAGGACCAGGTGAGAATGCTGGAGTAATTGATATTGGTGATGGTTATGCGGCCGTTTTTAAAATGGAAAGCCATAATCACCCTTCTTTTATTGAACCTTACCAAGGTGCAGCAACTGGTGTAGGAGGAATACTTAGAGATGTGTTTACGATGGGGGCTAGGCCAGTTGCGCTTTTAAACTCAATTAGATTTGGTGAAACCTCTCATGAAAAAACTAAACATTTACTAACAGGTGTTGTTTCGGGCATTGGTGGATATGGAAATTGTATGGGAATTCCAACAGTTGGTGGTGAAGTTGAATTTAATTCATCGTACAATGACAATATACTTGTTAACGCTATGTGCGTTGGAATAGCTAAAAAAAATAAGATCTTTTATTCAAAGGCATCGGGAATTGGTAATTCAGTTGTTTATGTTGGATCAAAAACAGGTAGAGACGGGATTCATGGAGCAACAATGGCTTCAGCAGAATTTGATGAAAACTCTGAAGAAAAGAGACCAACAGTTCAGGTAGGCGATCCTTTTTCAGAAAAACTTCTTTTAGAAGCATGTATGGAGCTTATGAAAATGGATGTAATTGTTGCTATTCAAGATATGGGTGCAGCGGGATTAACATCATCTGCTGTTGAGATGGCTGGTAAAGGTAATTTAGGTATAGAACTTGATTTAGATAAGGTTCCTTGTAGAGAAGAAAAAATGTCAGCTTATGAAATAATGCTATCAGAAAGTCAGGAAAGAATGCTTATGATTTTAGAGCCTGATAAAGAAAATATTGCCAAAGAAATTTTTGAAAAATGGGAGTTAGACTTTTCTGTAATTGGAAAATTAACAGATACAAATAGACTGATCATCAATCATCAAAAAGAAACAAAAGCTGATATCATATTGGATATTTTAGAAAAAGGTGCGCCTTCCTACAAAAGACCATACGAAATAAATATCTTTGATGATGAAGATATAAAAGAAGATATACTTATAAATGAGAGCCCCATTTCAATATTAAAAAAAATGATTTCTTCACCAAATTTATGTAGTCGAAAATGGGTTTGGGAACAATATGATCATATGGTTATGACAGATACTGTACTTTTACCAGGAGGTGATTCAGCTATCATTAGAGTTCATGGAACCAATAAAGGTTTATCTGTAACATCAGACTCAACTCCAAGATATTGCGCATCGGATCCATATGAGGGCGGTAAACAAGCTGTAGCTGAAGCATGGAGGAATTTAATTTCCGTAGGATCACTTCCAATTGCAATAACTGATTGTATGAATTTTGGTAATCCTGAGAAAAAAGAGATTATGGGTCAATTTGCAGGAGTTATTAAGGGAATGATTGAGGCCTGTAACACTTTAAATTTCCCAGTAGTATCGGGTAATGTGTCTCTTTATAATGAAACTAATGGAAAAGGAATTAATCCTACCCCAGTGATTGGTGGGGTTGGAGTTGTTGAAAATCTAGATATTTTCTCTGATCAAAACCTTAAAAGAAAAGATGATTTCATTTTAATTATAGGAAAAACAACCGGACATTTAACTCAATCAATATACGCAAATGAACTACTGAATTATAAAAATGGTTTGCCACCAAAGGTAAATCTTGAAGAAGAGCTAAAAAATGGTTTAGCTTTAAAAGAATTAATAAATAAAAGATTTATTGATACATCGCATGATATTTCTGATGGCGGATTACTAATTGCGCTTACTGAAATGAGTATGAAGAATCTCATAGGTTTTAATATTAATATTGAAAAAGATAATCTTAATTCATACTTATTTGGCGAAGATCAAGCAAGATATGCAGTTGCTGTTGAAAAACATAAAATTGAAGATGTTAGATTGCTTTTAAATAAAAAAAATGTTTTTTTTGAAGAAATTGGTCAAACTTGTAAGAATAAAATTATCATAAATAATAAAAAGATTAATATTCTTGAATTGAAGGAAATATATGAAAGTTGGTTTAATAATTACTTATCAAAAGCATCATAATGGCAATTAAAAAAGAAAAATTAGAAGAAATTATAAAAAAATCTTTTCCTGAAGCTTCAATTAATATTGTTGATTTAGCGGGAGATGACGATCATTTTTCATTAGAGATTAAATCAAGCAAATTTAACGGTTTATCTAGGATTAAACAGCATAAAATGGTATATGATGCTTTAGATGGAAAAATGGGTGGTGAACTCCATGCTCTATCAATTAAAACAATGAATGAAGAATAGATATGGATAATAAAGTAAAAGAAACTATAGAAAATAAGATTAACAATGATGATCTTCATCTATTTATGAAAGGCACTCCTCTATTTCCTCAATGTGGATTTTCAAGTACTGTTGTTCAAATCTTGACATACCTTGAAGCACCCTTTTCTTCTACCAATGTTCTAGAGGATGAAGACATTAGAGAGGGCATAAAGGAATTTTCCGATTGGCCTACTATACCTCAATTATATTATAAAGGTGAGCTTATTGGGGGCTGCGATATTATCAAAGAAATGTTCGAAGCTGGTGAGCTCCAAGAAGAACTTAAAGATATAATTAATAATTAGTTTCTTGAATAAAACTCAACAACTAAATTTGGTTCCATTTGCACGGGGTATGGTACTTCTTCAAGTTTAGGAACTCTGGTCAATTTTGCAGTTAACTTTTTTTGATCACACTCAATATAGTCTGGCACATCTCTTTCTGCAGATTCTTGACCATTTAAAACTAAATCAAGACTTTTTGATTTATCTTTTATTTCAACCAAATCGCCAGTTTTTAATTTGTAGGATGGAATATTTACTCTTTTACCATTAACCTTAATGTGACCATGGTTAATAAACTGTCTTGCGGAAAAAACAGTAGGAACAAATTTAGCCCTATAGATAAATGCATCTAGCCTACTTTCTAAAAGGCCAATAATATTTTCAGATGTATCTCCTTTTATTCTCACAGCTTCTTTAAAGATATTCTTAAATTGCCTCTCATTCATATTGGCATAATATCCTTTTAATTTTTGTTTAGCTCGAATTTGTAATCCAAAATCAGATAACTTTGATTTTCTTAATTGACCATGTTGGCCAGGGCCATAAGAACGAATATTTACAGGACTTTTTGGTCTTCCCCAAATGTTTTCGCCCATTCTACGATCAATTTTATATTTTGCCCTTAATCTTTTTGTCATTAATATTTACCTTGTTTAAAAGCTTCAGAGCTTAGTACATTTCTTAATCAAATAAGTCAATTTCTTTGTTGTTTGTTTTTATTGTTCCCGTCAGCAATTTTGTTGGTTTCTCTTATAATATTTCTATCTTTATGACCTGTTGGCCATCTTAAAAGAGATGTTATAATTCCTCTTAATGTTTGAACATCCTGTTTATTAAGCTTAGATCTTGTAAAAATATTTCTTATATTTATCATCATGGTTTCCTTTTTTTCTTCAGACCTTAAGAACCCAGATACATCAAGCGCGCGCTCTAGATGATTGAAAAATCCTATAATCTCTTCTTTTTTAGCTGCAACTGAATTACTTTTAAAATAATTCCTTTCATCATATTTATTATCAATTCTATTTATTTCTGAAGCTATAATTGCTACGGCTTGGGCTAAATTTAATGATGAAAATTTTGGATTAGTTGGTATTTGTAAAATCATATCGGCATAAGAGACCTGTTCATTTGTTAAGCCTGATTTTTCTCTTCCAAACATAATACCAATATTAGTTTTTCTTTTTAAAGTATTGAATAAATTGTTTAATTCTAATGGACCACAATATGGTTTAACCATATCTCTTTTTCTAACAGTGCAAGCAAACACATAAGAGGTATTTGAGATAGCATCTTCAACACTATTATATATTGTTGCATTTTCTAGGACAGTGTTTGCTCCAGCGGATGCTCTAATTGCTTTTAATGATAAGTGATTTTGTTTGGGAGAAACAATATATAAAGATTCTAATCCAAAATTAAGCATTGCACGGGCTGCTGTTCCTATATTTTCTGAAAGTTGAGGCTCTACTAAGATAATTTTTATATTATTTTTATCAATTTTTTGCATTTATTCATTTATCCTTATATATACCTAACATATTGTTGAAATATATGCGCTATATGATATTCAATACATGAGAGAATAAAATTGGTATTAAATGACTAAAATCAAAGTAAAAAATCCGGTTGTTGAATTAGACGGCGATGAGATGACAAGAATTATTTGGGATCTTATTAAAAAGAAACTTATTCTTCCATATTTAGATATCGATTTGCATTATTATGACTTAGGTGTTGAATACCGAGATCAAACAAACGATCAAGTTACTATAGATGCTGCAGAAGCAATACAAAAACATGGTGTAGGAGTAAAGTGCGCTACTATAACTCCTGATGAAGACAGAGTAAAAGAATTCAATCTTAAAGAAATGTGGAAATCTCCTAACGGAACTATAAGAAATATTCTTGGCGGTACAGTTTTTAGAGAGCCAATTATATGCTCTAATATTCCAAGACTTGTTCCAGGTTGGACACAACCAATTGTAATTGGAAGACATGCCTTTGGTGATCAATATAGAGCTACAGATTTTGTAGTTCCTGGTAAAGGAAAACTATCAATGAAATGGGTCTCTGAAGATGGTTCGCAAGAAATTGAAGAAGATGTATATGACTTTGAAGAAAGTGGTATTGCTATGGGAATGTATAATCATGATAAATCTATTAAGGATTTTGCAAGAGCTTGCTTTAATTATGGCATAAATCGAAAATGGCCAGTTTATCTATCTACAAAGAATACAATTTTAAAGAAATATGATGGTAGATTTAAAGATCTCTTTCAGGAAGTATATGAAAAAGAATATAAAGAAAAAATGGACGCATTAAATATTGAATATGAACATAGGCTTATTGATGACATGGTTGCATGTGCTCTAAAATGGTCTGGAGCGTTTATTTGGGCTTGCAAAAATTATGATGGTGATGTTCAGTCTGATACTGTTGCGCAAGGCTTTGGTTCACTAGGCCTCATGTCAAGCGCTCTTATGACGCCAGATGGTAAAACTGTAGAAGCCGAAGCTGCTCATGGAACAGTTACTCGACATTATCGTTTACATCAGAAAGGTGAAGAAACCTCTACAAATTCAATTGCATCAATTTTTGCTTGGACAAGGGGTTTAGCTCATAGAGCGAAATTAGATGACAGTGAAGAATTACAATCATTTTCTAATCTTCTTGAAAAAGTTTGCATTAAAACTGTAGAAAAAGGATTTATGACAAAAGATCTGGCTTTACTTGTTGGCTCCAATCAATCATGGTTAAATACTCATGATTTTATTGATAAAATCGACTCCAACCTTCAATCTGAAATGTCTTAAATATTTTCTTTAAGTTTTTTTATTAATTGTTCATATACAAGATCAGACTTTGAGGTATCTTTAGCCCCGGCTAATGCCATATCTTTTCGACCTCCGCCACCTTTACCGCCCATAATCTCAGAACTAATTTTAACTAGTTCAACTGCATCATAATCATCTAAAATATCATCAGTAACACCAATGGCAATTGACGATTTACCTTCATTAGTTGAAATTAAACAAACAATGCCTGTTCCTATGTCTTTTTTGCATTCATCAACTAGATGTCTAAGGTTTCTAGCATCTACTCCACTTATTTGATCAAAGAAAAATTTTGATTTATTAAATTCCTCAATCCTTCCATTAAGAATATCTTTTGAAATCCTTTTTTCTTTTGTCTTAGTTTGTTTTTTTTCTTCTTGTTCTCTCTCTTTTTCATTTATTTTATCAATTAAAGATAAAGAATTTAAAGCAATCAATCCTGTTACAGCTTCGACTCTTCTAATGCCAGATGCAACAGAACTTTGAGATATTATTTTAAAATTTTCAATCTCACCTAAACTTTTTACATGAGTTCCACCACATAATTCTTTTGAAAATGAGTCATGTCCCATTGTCAGCACTCTAACCTCACTAGAATATTTTTCTCCAAATAACGCTAAAGCCCCAGACTCAACAGCTTTTTCATAAGTTAAAATTTCTACCATTACTTCTGAGTCATCCTTTATAAGATTATTTATAGTTTCTTCAATCCTAGTAATTTCATTGGAATCTAAAGATTTTTGATGACTAAAATCAAATCGAAGTTTTTCAGCCGATACTTGAGAACCCTTCTGCGTTACATGATCGCCCAAAACTCTTCTAAGGGCTTCATGCAATAGATGGGTGGCTGAGTGATTACACATAATCATTCGTCTATGATCATTTTCTATTTGTAAATTAACCGTATCTCCTACAGATACAGATCCTTTTTCAACTACACCATAATGTGCATGAATATTATTTATTTTTTTTTGTGTGTCAGAGATTCTAAAAATAAAACCATCATTCTTCGCAACTCCGACATCACCCATTTGTCCTCCACTTTCTGCATAAAATGGTGATTGATTAAAGACTAAAATAGCCTCATCACCATTCTTAATTTTATTAGATATTTTATTTTTGTATATTATTTTAGAAATTTCAGCAGCTGATTTATTGTTTTGATAACCTAAAAATTCTGTAGCTTCACATTTGTTCGCTACTTCAAACCATATTTCATCTGTTTTACTTTCTCCAGATCCAAGCCATGATTTTTTGGCTTCTTCTTTTTGTTTTCTCATCTTTGAATCAAAGGTTTCTTTATCAAGTTTAAAATTTTTATCTCTGATTAAATCTTCAGTTAGATCTAGCGGAAAACCATAAGTATCATAAAGTTTAAATGCGGTTGATCCACTAAAAACATCTCCAGGCTTTAATAATTTTGATTCATCATTAAATATTTTTATCCCTTTAGATAAAGTAGATATAAATCTTTCTTCCTCTTCAAATACTGTAACCTCAATTAATTTTTCAGCTCGTAATAATTCTGGATAAGCATCACTCATTAGTGTGACTATTTTCTGAATAAGATTATAGAGAACAGGTTCCTTTATGTTTAACAAATATGAATGCCGCATAGCTCTTCGCATAATCCTTCTTAAAACATACCCTCTCCCTTCATTTGAAGGCAATACTCCATCAGAAATTAAAAAAGCTATAGATCTTAAATGATCCGCTATTACTCTAAAACTAGCAATATTTTCGTCCGTCTTATTAACTTTAATTATTTCTTCAATGTGATTTATAATTGCAATGAATAGATCTGTATCAAAATTACTTGTTTTACCTTGTAGAACTGTTGATATTCTCTCTAGGCCCATTCCAGTATCAATTGACGGCTTTGGTAGAGGTTCTCTATTTTTATTTGAAAGTTGTAAATACTGCATAAAAACAAGATTCCATATTTCAACAAATCTATCTCCATTTTCTTTTTTTGAACCTGGGGGACCACCATCAACAGAGTCTCCATGGTCAAAAAAGATTTCTGAACACGGCCCACAAGGACCTTCGTCACCCATTGACCAAAAATTATCATCAGTTGAAATCTTAATAATTTTATTATCAGAAAATCCTGAGACTTTTTTCCATATTTCTTCAGCCTCAGTATCTTCTTTAAATACAGTTAGGATTAATCTATTAGATGGAATTTCAAACTCATTCACTAATAAATCCCAGGCTAGTTTTATTGCCTCTTCTTTAAAATATTCGCCAAAAGAAAAGTTTCCTAACATTTCAAAAAAAGTTAAATGTCTAGTGGTATGACCTACATTATCAAGATCATTATGCTTACCGCCCGCTCTTACACATTTTTGAGAACTTGTAGCTTTGAAAAAATCAGGTTCTTCTTTACCTTCAAAATAATTCTTAAATGGCACCATCCCTGCATTAACAAACATTAATGTTGGATCATTGATTGGCACTAGAGGGCTAGAATGAACAACTTTGTGATCATTTTTTTCAAAATAATTAAGAAATGTTTTTCTTATGTGAGCAGTACTTTTCATTGCTGCCAAAATAACAGAAATTCAGGAATTGGCACAATGATTATGTAAATTTACTTTGAAGCTACAGATTCTGTTTCATTTTCCTCTGATTCAGAGACATTAGAAACATCAGATGTTTTTTCTGTATCTTTTACAAGTCCGGCACTTTCACGTATTGCTAATTCAATTTGATTCGATATGTCTGGGTTTTCTTCAAGAAATACTTTTGCATTTTCACGACCCTGCCCCATACGCTCACCTTCATACGAATACCAAGTACCAGATTTTTCAACAATTCCTGCTTCAACACCTAAATCAATAATCTCACCTTTTTTGGAAATTCCTTTTCCATACATGATATCAAATTCAATTATTTTAAAAGGTGGTGCGACTTTATTCTTAACAATTTTAACTCTTGTTTGATTGCCTATTATCTGCTCTCTTTCTTTGATTGCACCTATCCTTCTAATATCCACTCTAACTGATGAGTAAAATTTCAATGCATTACCGCCTGTTGTTGTTTCAGGGCTCCCGAACATAACACCAATCTTCATCCTAATTTGATTAATAAAAATTATCATACAATTAGATTTTGATATTGATCCTGTAAGCTTTCTTAAAGCTTGACTCATTAATCTTGCTTGAAGACCGGGTAAACTATCACCCATATCTCCATCTAATTCTGCTTTTGGTGTCAAAGCCGCAACTGAATCGATAACAATGACATCAACAGCTGCCGACCTCACTAGTGTATCAGCTATCTCTAATGCCTGCTCTCCATGATCTGGCTGAGAGATTAATAGTTCTTCAATATTAACACCTAAATTTCTTGCAT
This sequence comes from uncultured PS1 clade bacterium, assembly GCA_902533755.1. Taxonomy (GTDB): domain Bacteria; phylum Pseudomonadota; class Alphaproteobacteria; order MED-G09; family MED-G09; genus AG-430-B22. The sequence continues at coordinate 30,494 of CACANC010000001.1, read as the reverse complement.
ACACAGGATCTAACGCATGCTCTGCGTCAATAAATCCACAAACTCCACCTTGCTTTTGTGCTTCGGCCAAAGCATGGAGTGCTAAGGTTGTTTTTCCAGAGCTTTCTGGTCCATAAATTTCAATTACCCTACCTTTAGGAAAGCCTCCTATCCCTAAGCCAATATCTAAACCGAGCGAACCACTTGGTATTGAGGAAATTTCAGCAATAGCGCCATCAGAGCCTAATTTCATAATTGAGCCCTTTCCAAATTGCTTTTCAATTTGACTTAATGCTGCATCTAGTGATTTTGATTTATCCATATTTTTGTCTTCAACAACTTTCAATGATTTCTTCATTCTTCTACTCCATTCCTTAACTGGTCAACTAGTTATTTGTACTACTTTTGTTCCTTTTTTGCAATAAAAATAAGTTACTGAAAAAAATAACTTTTTTTAATATTGTTCTTGTTATGATCTAAGTTGGATGAAAATTATTGAGGAAAATAAACGAATCGATAATTAAATATTAATCATCTCTATATATTTTTTCTTTACGCTCGTGAGATTCTTGGGCATCTATAGATAAAGTGGCAATAGGTCTAGCAATTAATCTTTTTAAGCTTATTTCTTCTCCGGTTTCTTCACAGTAACCATATGAACCGTCATCAATGCGTGACAAAGCTTCATCAATTTTTGCAATAAGTTTTCTTTGCCTATCTCTAGACCTTAACTCAAGAGATCTGTCAGTTTCAGAAGATGCTCTATCAGCAAGATCGGCAAAATTCGAAGATTCATATTGAAGATTATTCAAAGTTTCTTTTGTTTCACTTATAATTTCATCACGCCAATCATTAAGTTTCCTTCTAAAAAACTCCTTTTGTTTAGCATTCATAAAAGGTTCTTTATCTGAAGGTGAATAATTTTTTGGTAAACGAGTAGCCATTTTTTTCTCAATCTGAACGCGGTATTTAAATGATAAATAATAAAATCGCAATAGTTTTATAAATAAAAATAAACTTTGTTGAAATTAATGACTTTGGTAAGTAAGTTGTGTGATATTTTAAAAATTATAAATAGGTGAATCATGAAATTTGAGGGAACTAAAGATTACATTGCTACTGAGGATTTAAGAATTGCAGTAAATGCTTCAATAAGTCTTGAGAGACCTTTACTTGTAAAAGGTGAGCCCGGAACAGGTAAAACTGTTCTTGCTGAAGAAATAGCAAGAGCTCTAGATATGCCAATTTTAACATGGCATATAAAGTCGACAACAAAAGCTCAACAAGGTCTGTATGAGTATGATGCTATAACAAGGCTAAGGGATTCACAACTTGGAGATGAAAAAGTTAAAGATGTTAAGAATTACATAAAAAAAGGAAAACTATGGGAAGCCTTTGAGTCTGAGAAACGCCCTATCCTTTTAATTGATGAAATTGATAAAGCTGATATCGAGTTTCCTAATGATTTACTTCAAGAATTAGATAGAATGGAATTCTATGTTTACGAAACAGGGGAAACAATCGCAGCTGAAAAAAGACCTGTTGTTATAATCACTTCTAATAATGAAAAAGAATTACCAGATGCTTTCCTAAGAAGATGCTTCTTTCACTACATAAGTTTTCCTGATAATGATACAATGCAAAAGATTGTTGATGTTCATTATCCAGATATCAAATCAAAATTGGTCTCTGAATCTTTGAAAGTTTTTTATGAGTTAAGGGAAATACCTGGTCTTAAGAAAAAACCATCTACATCTGAGTTGTTAGATTGGCTAAAGTTGCTTATGAATGAAGATATAACCCCTGAAATGTTAAGAGAAAAGAACTCTAATAATATAATTCCACCTTTACATGGTGCACTTCTTAAAAATGAACAAGATGTTCACTTATTCGAGAGATTGGCTTTCTTAGCTAGAAGAGAAGATAACCAAAATTAAAGATGTTTATTAATTTTTTTCAAGAACTCAAACAAGCCAATATTCCAGTCACATTAAGAGAATACCTAACTCTTATTGAAGCCTTAAGTGCCGATATTCCCCAAAGAAAGGTTGAAGACTTTTATTATTTATCAAGATCTACTTTGGTTAAGGATGAAAAGAACTTAGATAAATTTGACAGAGTCTTTGGTAATGTATTTAAGGGATTAGAGAACATTGAAGAATTAGAGACTGCAGAAATTCCAGAAGAATGGCTGCAGCTTCTTAATGAAAAATACCTTACTGAAGAAGAAAAAAAACAAATCGAATCCATGGGCGGATGGGAAAAGCTTATGGAAGAATTAAAAAAACGTTTAGAAGAGCAAGAAAAAAGACATGAAGGTGGATCTAAATGGATTGGTACAGCGGGAACTTCTCCATATGGTGCTGAAGGGTACAATCCTGAGGGCGTTAGAATAGGACAAAAAAATAATAGAAATTTCAAGGCGGTCAAAGTTTGGGATAAAAGAGAATTTAAAAATCTTGATGATGATATAGAAATAGGAATTAGAAACATTAAACTTGCACTAAGACGTTTACGGAAATTTGCAAGAGAAGGTGCTGCAGATACCTTAGATCTACCTGGAACAATAAAAAATACAGCGGATAAAGGATATCTCGATATATCTCTAGTTCCAGAAAGAAGAAATAAAGTAAAAGTTCTTTTATTTTTTGATATTGGCGGATCTATGGATCCTCATGTTAAATTATGTGAGGAACTATTTTCTGCTGCAAGAACTGAATTTAAAAATATGGAAAACTTCTACTTCCATAATTGTCTATATGAGTATGTTTGGAAGGATAACAGAAGAAGGCATGCAGAAAGATTAAATACATGGGATATTCTTCATAAATATTCATCAGATTATAAAATCATCTTTGTTGGTGATGCGTCAATGAGTCCATATGAAATCACTTATTCAGGTGGTAGTGTAGAGCATTGGAATGAAGAACCAGGTGGTTTGTGGTTAGAAAGGATAAGTGATATTTATTCTAATGTGATTTGGTTAAATCCCGTTGAAGAAAAACATTGGGAATTTACCCCATCAACACAAATCATAAATCAAATTTTATCTGGAAGAATGTTCCCGCTTACGCTTGACGGTATTGACAACGCTATGAGAGAACTTAGTATGAAGAAGTAGGTTATGAAGAAATATTTTATATTATTAACATGTATATTATTTGTTGGATGCTCAACATTGTCGAAAGAAGAAAGATTAGCTCTTGAGACAAAGATTGATCATGAAGAATGCTTAAGCCTTGGCTTTGAAGAAAATACTGAAGCGTATGGTGGATGCCGATTAACACTAAAATCTATTAGAGCACAAGATAAAACAACACAAGCTATCAATAGAAACGGCCTTGATAATAGATTTTGTCGAAGATGGTATTGTTGGTAGGATGAATCCTGAAATCATAGAAACTGATTGCCTGATTATTGGGGCTGGTCCAGTAGGTCTATTTGCTGTATTTGAATTAGGCTTGTTAGATATAAAATGTGATGTAATTGACATTCTTGATAGACCTGGCGGTCAATGTGCAGAACTTTATCCTGACAAACCTATTTATGATATACCTGGTATTCCAGAAATATCTGGTGATGATTTAACTAAATCCCTGATGAAACAAATTAAACCTTTTCAACCAGAGTTTCATCTATCTACGATTGTAAATGAATTAAAAAAAATTAATGATGATTTATGGGAAGTAATTACAGATTCGGAAAAAATTTTTCATACAAAAGTTGTTGTTATAGCTGCTGGTGGCGGAAGCTTTCAGCCAAAAAAACCTCCTATCGATGCTATTGATGATTATGAAGGAAAGTCTGTTTTTTATTCAATCAAAAATATTGAAAAATTTGAGAATAAAGAAATTGCGATTGTCGGAGGCGGTGATTCAGCTTTAGATTGGGTTTTGGCTTTATATGAAAAATCTAAAAAATTAACCTTAATACATAGAAGAAAAGATTTTAGAGCAGCTCCTGATACAGTTAATAAAGTTCTAGAATTAATTGAAAATGGATCAATAAATTTTCAACTTGGACAAGTTAAAAAATTAAAAGGTAATGAAGGTATTTTAGAATCTATTGTTTGTAAAAATATTGATGATGAAAAAGAAATTAAATGCGATGTTATGCTTCCCTTTTTTGGTCTAACAATGAAATTAGGCCCTATTGCTGATTGGGGTTTAAATCTTGAGTTAAATCTTATCAAAGTTAATACTGAAACATTTGAAACCAATCAAAAAGGTATTTTTGCTATTGGAGACATCAATTACTATCCGGGTAAACTTAAATTAATACTTTGTGGTTTTCATGAAGGTGCTTTAATGGCTCAAAAGGCACATAAGTATATTTTCCCAGATAAAAAACTTATTTTCCAATACACGACTTCTAGCACAAAATTAAAGAAAAAACTTGGAGTCAGTAGTTAGAATTGTTTCTCTGGTAAGTTTATAATTATTCCATCAAGATCATCTGTGACTTTAACCTGGCATGATAGCCTGCTCTGCTCGGTTACATCAAAAGCAAAATCCAACATATCTTGCTCCATTTGTTCTGCTTCACCAGTTTTTTCAACCCAGCTTTTATCGACATAAACATGGCATGTTGCGCAAGCACAGGCACCTCCACAATCGGCATCAATTCCTGGAACACCATTTTGTAATGCAACTTCCATCAATGACATTCCTTCATCTGCATCAATCGTATGTTCTGTTTTATCAAATTCTATAAACGTAATCTTTACCATTAATAATTTTACCTCTACAAATTGATTCTTTATTATGCCTTTTAGCGAAAAAACCTATCTATTTACAAGGATTATTTTAATAATTAAAAACCTCGAACTGCTGAATTTTAAGAATAAAAGAAATAAAATATGAATGAAAAGATAAATAGGCTGAATGATAGACCTTTAAGCATACTTATGCCCAGCTATAGAAGCCACCCCTATACTGGAGGACAAGGTATCTATATGAGGCTTGTTACAAAAGCAATGAGAGATCTTGGCCATAAAGTAGAAGTTGTATCTGGTCAACCTTACCCAATCTTGGATGAAGGTGTAAAACTTACTAAACTTCCTTCACTTGATCTCTATTCCTATGACAATCCAATAAAAGCATTTAATTTAAGATTATTTAAAAATAAAATTGACCTTCACGAATGGGTTAGCCACTTAACTGGTGGTTTTTCTGAACCATATACATTTGGAGAAAGAATGGCAGAATGGGCAAAATTAAATTACTCTAATTTTGATGTTGTCCATGACAATCAAACATTAGCTTATGGTCTTTTAAAACTAAAAAAAATGGGTGTACCGGTTGTTGGTACGATTCATCACCCTATTACAATGGATAAAAAGATAGATATAAAACATGCTGAAACAATATCATTAAAAATTCTAAAGTGGAGATGGTATAGCTTTTTAAATATGCAAATGAAGGTCGCAAGAAAATTAGACCCGATTATTGTAGTTTCAGAAAATACAAGAAAAGATCTAGCAAGAGATTTTAAAATTGACATTAACAAAACAAGGAAGGTTCTTCATGGAATTGACCATCTTACATTCTGTCCTATCGAAAAAATCAAAAGGAAACCCAATCAATTAATTACCACTGCAAGCGCTGATGTTCCTTTGAAAGGATTAATATATTTAATTCGTGCGTACGATTTACTATTAAAAGATTTTCCTGAACTTCAACTTGTTGTTATAGGAAAATTAAGAGAAGGCCCAACATCAAAAGAGCTAGACAAAAAAGGAATTAGAGAAAAAGTAAAGTTTGTAAGCGATTTAACAAGTGAAGAAATTGCTCAACTTTATGCAGAGTCAACAATAGCTGTTTCACCTTCCGTTTATGAAGGTTTTGGCTTTCCCGCAGGAGAAGCCATGTCTTGTGGAATACCTTTAGTTTCAACTAATGGAGGGTCTTTACCTGAGGTTGTTGGCGATGCAGGAATAATTGTAAATCATTCGGACCCCCTTTCTCTATATCAGGGTATCAAAGAATTACTTGATGATGAAGAAAAGAGATTAGTATATGGAAAAATGGGTAGAGAAAGAGTTTTAGATAAATTCACATGGGAAAGAGCCGCAAGAGAGCTTGTTGATGTTTATAAAGAGGCTATAATTAATGCTAACAATTGATCTTCATAAATTAAATATTGTTGATGGCTCAAAAATATTAGACCTTGGTTGCGGAAAAGGCCGTCACATACATAAACTTTATTATTATAGCAAATGTCATGTAATAGGTTTAGATCTCTCATTAGAAGAATTGAAACATACTTACCAAGGATTTCAACAATACCCTGACATTAATGAATCAAGTGATAGAAAATTTAGCTTAATGGCTGGAACTGCACTTCAATTGCCGTTTAAAGATAATACTTTTGATCACATAATATGTTCGGAAGTATTAGAACATATATATGATTATGAGAATGTTATTAATGAAATATATAGAATATCAAAACCAGGGGCCAGTATAGGCGTTTCTGTTCCAAGATGGTTACCAGAGAAAATTTGTTGGCTTTTATCAGATGATTATCACAATGAACCTGGAGGTCATATAAGAATTTTTAAATACTCCGAATTAAAGAATGCATTTTTAGAAAATGGTTTTAATTACATAGGAAAAGAACATAAACACGGATTACATTCTCCTTACTGGTGGCTTAAATGTTTTGTTGGAGTAAAGAGAGAAGATAATACATTTGTTAATTTTTATAAAAGCTTTCTTGAATGGGATATTATGAAAAGACCTTTATTAACTCGTATCTTAGAAAAGTTATTTGATCCATTAATGGGAAAATCTATAGTTCTTTACTTCAAAAAATATAATTAATTAAAACAAATGAATTCATTAACTAAAAACTTAGAAGGGGCAATAAAAAGAATTATCTTATTGCAAAAAGAGGATGGTTGCATACCTTGGACTGAAGACGGTGTGTTTGATGCTTGGAATCATCTTGAATGCGTAATGGCTTTAAATGCTCTTGGATATTCAAAAGAAGTTGACTTAGGTTTTTCTTATTTAAAAAAAAATCAATTAAATGATGGCTCTTGGTTAGGAGAGCTTGGAAGCACATTGGATATAGATGAAAAAAAAGGGACTTTCATCAATAGAGATATAGAATCAAAAGTATTTTTCAGAGACACAAATTTTGCGGCATATATTGCAACAGCCTGCTGGCATGATTTTCTGATAAACAATTCAGTTGATAACCTAACTAATAATTGGGGGATGATAGAAAAAGCTATAAATTTTGTAATAGAAAATCAAATGAAGGATGGATCAATTAGATGGGCAGCAAAGAGTCTTGAAGCACCAAAAGATGATTCACTTCTGACTGGTTGTTGCTCAATATACAAAAGTCTCATTTGCGCAATTAATTGCGCCTCACAATTAAATAAAGAAAGACCTAATTGGACTCAGTCATTAGAAAAATTAGAAAATGCAATCAAAAATAAACCTGAGAGCTTTGATAAGACATGGGAATCAAAAAAAAGATTCTCTATGGATTGGTATTATCCTGTTCTTTGTGGAGCAATCGCTGGAAAAAAAGCGGAAGAAAGAATTAATTCTCAATGGAATAAATATGTACTAAATGAAAAAGGATGTTTATGCGTTTTGGATCAGCCATGGGTTACTATTGCTGAAACAGCAGAACTTGCTATTGCTTTAATTAAAATTCAAAAAAAAGATGAAGCTAAAGAATTATTGTCTTGGATTAATGATTACATTGATAGTGATGGCGCTTATTGGATGGGTAGGCAGGTTACTGAAAAAGTTTTTTGGCCGATGGAAAAGCCTGGATGGACCTCAGCTGCAGTTATTTTAGCTTACGATGCACTTCATAATTTTTCAAAAGGTTCTTCTATTTTTTTAGATGATAATCTAATTTAATTTTTCTAATATTCTCATTGATTTAACAACTTCAACTTTTTTAAAATTTCCTTCTGATAAGGCTTTCTTGTAAATTTCGTATGGAGGTCTACCGCCATCATCAGGGTTTGGAAAAACATCATGGATTGCTAATATCCCTCCTTTAATAATTTTGTCTTTCCAATTATTGAAATCATTTAAAGCTGTTTCCATTGTATGGCCACCATCTATAAAAACCATTGAAAGAGGTATTTTCCAATTTCTTGATACCAATGAAGAGTCTGAAACTATTGGTATCACAGTATCCAGTAAATCAGCTTTACGAAGATTACGCATGAATTCAGGAAAAGAGTTTATTTTTCCAGTCTCTTCGTCAAAAAGATCAGAATCATGATATTCCCATCCAACTTGATTTTCTTCTGATCCCATATGATGATCGATGGAATAAATGCAACAATTCTTGCCTTTGACTCCAAGACCCATATAAATTGTTGATTTTCCGCAGTAAGAGCCTATTTCAAGAATAGGACCGTACTCAGATGATTTAATTGCATATTTGTTAAGACATTTACCTTCATCATGATCCATAAAACCCTTTAATGAATTAATATATGAAGGAAATTCTTGAGTATTATTTTGCTTTGACATTAATTCATGTATTTTTGTTTATAATCTGAAAATTCTTTTTTAACTATACTGGCTAAAATATAGACACCAATAATATTAGGTATAGCCATTAAAAATAAAGATGAGTCAGATAGGTCTATTACCTTAGTAAGGTCCAAAGATGCTCCAACTATTGCAAATGAACAAAAAATTAATTTATACAAGAGTTCAATGTATTTTTTTTCACCAAAAATAAATGTTACTGCTTTTACACCATAATATGACCAAGAAATAGCTGTTGAAAACGCAAAAAGAATTGCAACAATAGCTAATACATAAGGGAACCAAGGTAGAACTGATCCAAACGCTTGAGATGTTAATCTTGCTCCTTCTATGCCAGTGCCTGAAGTAAAAACGCCAGTTGTTATAATTACAAGAGCTGTGATGGTGCAAATCACAACGGTATCTATAAATGGTTCAAGTAAGGAAACAATACCTTCTGTCGCAGGTTCACTTGTTTTAACTGCTGAATGAGCAATTGGTGCAGATCCTATACCTGCTTCATTAGAGAATACCGCCCTTCTAAAGCCCAATATCAAAACACCTAAAAATCCACCTGTAACCCCTTCTGGAGAGAATGCGCCAACAAAAATAGATTTAAGCGCAATTGGAATTTGATCAATATTTACAATTAATATAACTAACGCACTAATAATATATATTATTGCCATGCTTGGGACTAATTTTGATGTCACTGCAGCAATCCTTTTTATGCCTCCAATTATCACTACCCCTAAAAGAAATGCAAAAATTACCCCATAAACCCATGAATTAAGGTCTAAAAAACCACCTTGGCCACCAGAAACATAGATAATCAAATCCAAAGATTGATTTACCTGAAACATATTTCCACCGCCCAATGAGGCAAATACACAAAAAATAGCAAACATGTAAGCCAAAAATTTTCCTAAAATTGGCATCCCTTTTTCCGATAAGCCTTTTGTAAGATAATACATTGCACCACCAGATACACTCCCATCAGGATTTATGTTTCTGTATTTAACTCCAAGCGTACATTCACAAAATTTAAGAGACATCCCAAGTAAACCAGATAATATCATCCAAAATGTTGCTCCAGGACCTCCAAGAGATATTGCAACTGCAACACCGCCAATATTTCCTAAACCTACAGTGCCAGATAATGCAGTTGAAAGGGCCTTAAAATGCGAAACCTCTCCAGAAGAATCACTGCTTGTGTATTTACCGCTAACAAGGGCAATAGAATGCCTAAAAGCGCTAAAATTCACAAATTTAAAGTAAAATGTACAAAAAAGTCCTCCTAAAATTAACCAAATTACAATCAACTCAACATTTGTTGAGCCCAGAGGTAAACTATAAAAAACTATACTTGAGACTACTTTTGAAACAGGCTCAAGAAAATTATTAATACTTTCATCAATCCCTGCAAAAACCTTTATCGGAGTAAAAGATATCAAATTTAATAAAATTATATTATATAAATTTCTTTTCATAAAATTGAGTAATCCTATAGATTAAATAGGATATTATTTGGTAAATATTTAAATACAAACAATTTAATGATTTTTTAGGATAATTATGGCTTCTCTTGAGATTAATTCACTAGTTAAAAAATTTTCTGAAACTACAGCTATAAATGATATTTCGATAAGAATATTAGATGGGGAAATGGTAGGTATTATAGGCAAGTCAGGTGCAGGTAAATCTACACTCATGAGATTAATTAATCGATTAATCGAACCGACAAGCGGATCTATTGCTTATAATGGAATTGAAATTACCTCTCTTAAAGGTAAAAACTTAAAACAATGGCGGTCGAAATGTGCAATGATTTTTCAACAATTCAATCTAATAGATCGCTTAGATGTATTAACAAATGTCTTAAGTGGAACATTAGGTATTAATTTTAAATTACTGAAATTATTAAAGATTTACAGTAAAAAAGAAAAAATTGAAGCGCTAACATATTTAAATAATTTAGATCTTTCAGATAAAGCGCTGCAAAGAGTTGGAACGCTCTCTGGGGGTCAACAGCAGAGAGTGGCTATCGCAAGAGCGATGATGCAGAATCCATCAATTTTACTTGCAGATGAACCTATTTCTTCTTTGGATCCAAAAAACTCAAAGGTTGTTATGGATGACATAAAAAAGATTAATAAACAAGATGGCATCATGGTCATATGTAACCTTCACTCCCTAGAAATAGCTAAAGAATATTGTGATCGTTTGATTGGTTTATCTGATGGAAAAATAGTCTTTGACGGCCATCCATCCTCTCTCACTAAAGAATTAGCAGAACAATTATACGATTTAGAAAATGAATGATTCTCTTCTTAAAAGGCATATAACTATATATTCTGAGCAATTAAGAAGCAGAAGATTATGGAATATATTTATCATTCTTATTTTTGCTGTATCTTTTTTTATGAGTTCTTCAATAATTGACTTTAATTTATCTCAAATAATTGATGGTTTTCCGAGACTTAGTGATTATATCGTTAAAATACTACCTAATCTTGATATTAATCTAATTCTCGAAAACTCAAAAACTGAAGGCTCCATTCAATATTGGTATTTTAATTTTAAAAAATACGCCGCCCTTCTCTATGAAACATTTAATATGGCGGTTTTAGCGACCTTAATGGGTTTTATATTTGCTTTAATCTTAAGTTTTTTGTCAGCTAAAAACATAACTCCAAATATTTATAGCTACCATCTCGTAAAAAGAATCTTAGAATTCCTCAGAGGGGTTCCTGAAATTATATTTGCTATACTTTTTGTTTGGGCTCTAGGTGTCGGTCCTCTAGCAGGTATTATAGCAATAACTATTCATACAACTGGTGCATTAGGAAAGTTATTTTCGGAAGTTCATGAAAATGCAGACTTGAAAACATGCGAAGCTATTCGATCTCATGGAGGTAATTGGGTTTCTGAAATGCGTTATGGAATAATCCCAAAAGTTCTTCCGAATATAATATCTTATGCTCTTTTGAGATTTGAGATCAACATAAGGGCGTCAACTGTTATAGGATTTGTTGGAGCTGGAGGAATCGGCCAAGAGCTTTATCTTGTAATTAATTTCAATTATTACGAAGAAGTAAGCGCAATAATTCTTCTGATTATATTAACCGTTATAACTATAGATATTTCATCAGGAAGAATTAGGCAAAAAATTATTGGAGAGATGGGTGTCTGAAAAAGATATAATATCACTCTGTCCGAAAGCATTTTACCCTTTATGGAAACGCTCACCAATAGTTTTTACAGGTTACATACTAGTAATTTTCTATTTTCTATTTTGCTTATATTATTTTGATTTCTCCTTAGGAAAAATACTTTCTGGTCTTTCAAATATGAAACCTATTTTAGTTGCAATGTTTACCTGGAATGATTTTTTTAATTGGAATTTTAATTCTATCTTCACTGGCCTAGCTCAAACACTTGGTATGGCATTCTTAGGTACATTCTTAGCCACTTTGGTATGTATACCAATTAGTTTTGTTGCTTCGCGTCAAATTTTCAAATTTGGTTTAATACGTTTTCTTATAAAACGCTTTTTAGATTTTATTAGAGGAGTTGATATATTAATCTGGGCAATTATTTATGTAAGAGCATTCGGTTTAGGACCATTTGCTGGGTTACTATCTATATTCACAGTTGATGTAGGAACACTTGGAAAGTTATTTTCAGAAGCAACAGATAATGCTGATGCTCGTCAAATTGAAGGTATGCAATCAACCGGTGCCAGCAAGATTTCAGTAATTCGTTACGGATTAATTCCGCAAATTTTTCCAATATTTATTTCGCAAAGCTTATATTTCTTTGAGTCTAATACAAGATCAGCAGTAATTCTTGGTGTTGTTGGTGCTGGAGGAATTGGTTTACAGCTAACTGAGAGAATGAAGGCGCAATACTGGGATCAAACTCTATTTATCATAATATTAATTCTTATAATGGTTGCGATTATCGATACAGCATCAAGAATTATTAGGAAAAATATCATAGATGAATAAATTCTTTAATGAATCCAAATATTTCTTTCGTATTGGCTTTCCAATGCTTGGTTCACAATTATCATTTATGATTATGTCAGCTACGGATACAATAGTTGCTGGAAGAGCCGGAGCTGACCAACTCGCAGGTCTTGTAATAGCCAATTCCTTTACTTATCCAATTTTCATGTTTATGGCGGGGATAATTTTTTCTGTCATTCCAATTGTAGCGCAACTTAATGGTGCAAATAAAGATCTAGAAATAGGTCAAAAAATAAGAGAAGTCTTTTGGTTGGCTGTTTTACTTGGCCTTCTTTTAGTTATTATTTTCTATTTTGGTAGCCAATTACTGATCTTTTTGCCTATTGATGAAACAATTACTTCAATATCTATTTCTTATCTCAAAGCAATTTCCATAGGTATGTTTTTCTATATATTGTATAGACTGTTAAGTTCATATAGCGAGGGTTTAACTCTTACAATTCCAGTTTTCATAGTTGTCTTCATGGGCGCATTAATAAATATCCCGCTGGATATAATATTTGTATATGGATATTTCGGATTACCAGAGATGGGAGGTGTTGGTTGTGGATATGCTACAACAATAGTTTCAACACTAATGTTTGTTGCAATGCTTGGCATTGTTTTATTTTCCAAATCCTATAAGAAAAATAAATTATTCAGTAGATTTGATGGGCCATCTTTGAAAACCTCCATGGAGGTTTTCAAGCTTGGGACCCCCATTGGTTTTGGAATATTTGTTGAATTAAGCATGTATTCAGGGGCTGCCATAATTCTAGCACCGCTTGGAGAAAATGTTGTCTCGGGTCATGCTGTTGCACTCAACATTGCAAGCATTGTATTTATGTTACCGCTGGCTATAGGTCTTGCCGCATCAACGAGGGTCGGTAATCTACTGGGAGAAAAGAGATATATTGATGCACGATACTCATCCAAGGTTTCTGTATACCTATGTTTAATTGGCGCCCTATTTAATATGACACTCCTAGTCACAATGGGTGACAAACTTATATCACTTTATACAACCGATGTTCTGGTTTTTTCCGTTGCAAGTCATTTAATTGTTTTTGCTGCCATTTTCCAAATTCCCGATGGTATTGGCATGGGAAGTCTTGGGGCATTGAGAGGATATAAAGATACTTTCATGACAATGGTTTTTATCATTATTGCCTATTGGGTGTTTGCTATACCTTTTGGCTACTATCTTACTTATTACGGTATAAACCAACCCATGGGAGAAAGCGGAATGTGGATCAGCATGATTGTCGGTTTGACAATATTTGCAACTCTTATTTCAAGAAGATTAAATAAAATATCAGGGCTTCATACTATGATCAGAAAAGAGAAGGTTCCTCAATTTTGAAATTATTCATTGTTTCATAAACCTATACGGGGCAAAGCCATTTATTGAATTTATTGTCTTTTCCTTCAGTGACTCTCAGAAATCGGTTTTTCAGAATCATCGTTGTTTTTCCTGCTTCACCATTTCCAACAGGCTTTCCATCTAGACTGTTTACTGGATAGACAAGATGACTAGATGACGTTATGAAAACCTCCCTTGCCTCTTCGAGGTCTCTAAGGGGGATGCGTCCAATGTCCATTTCTATGCCCTCGTCTTCAGCTATCTCGATAATGCTCATTCGGGTAATGCCGTGCAAAACTTCGTCCTCGTGAGCCGTCCTGAGGACTCCAACCCGATTAACTATAAATACATTCGATGTTGGTGCCTCAGTTACATAGCCCTCACTATCAGTAAGGATGATTTCATCATATCCGTTTTTTCTTGCTTCCCACTTGGCCATCATTGGAGAAGTATAATTGGCAGCTATTTTTATCTGCGGCTCAATGATATCTTGTCTTCTCTGATGACGCTCTTTCTCAATCCACACACTTAAATGCTTGGAACTATGAAATGGCTGTGAATTCTTTTCGATAATATCCTTCTGAGGATCGTAAGCAGCAATAGCAACTTTGGTAAACGGATCCTGGGGTACTACGTCAATTTCTATGGACGCAATATAAACACTGATTTTAATGAATTTACTTCCGGGATTTTCTTTAACCGTATCAAAAACTGCATTAATTAATTCATTCTCCATATAGTCAATAGGAATTCCGGCCATAAGGCATGATTTGAGAAGTCTCTCGATATGTTTATCAACCCTAAAAATAAATGTTCCATTTTCATTTTCGAAAATAGGAATAAAACCGAAAATCAATGAGCCCCTTTGATGGGAATGAGAAAGAATATGAACTGACGCATCATCCCAATCAACAAATTCTCCATCTATCCAAATTTTTCTTTTCATGTTATTTAACGAATCACCTTTAGACTTTTTATGATAACCTAAAATTGCTATGTACCCTATTCTGATAAACATATGGATGACTATTGGTATTATTACCTTTATCATTTTGCTTATAATAAGTGCTCCCTATGGTAGACACTCAAGATCAGGCTGGGGATTAACTATACCCAAAAGACTTGGTTGGATAGTAATGGAAAGCCCAGCATTATATCTTTTCTGGATCTACTATTTTCTTTATGATGGATTTAGCAATCCTGTTCTTATCTTCTTTTTGATTATATGGTCAGTACATTATTTCAATAGAAGCTTTATATGGCCGATGAGAATAAAAAAAGATGGAACAATGCCAGCTTTGGTTGCCTTAATGGCCTTTTTATTCAATGCCGTTAACACTTTCTTACACGGGTATTGGTTTTTTCTTCTTGATATTAATTACGATATATCATGGTTTACAGAGCCAGTCTTCATAATTGGTTTTTTGATATTTCTTATAGGTGCTTTCATTAATATTCATTCAGACAATATCTTAATGCGATTAGCAAAAAATACGGAGCATGGATACAAAATTCCACAAGAAGGATTGTATAAATATGTATCTAGCCCAAATTATTTGGGGGAAATTATAGAATGGCTTGGATGGGCTATTCTCACTTGGAGCGTATCTGGATTAGTATTCTTTTTCTGGACAATATTTAATTTACTTCCAAGAGCTATAAGCCATCATAAATGGTACAAGGAAAAATTTGAAGATTACCCAAAAGAAAGAAAAATAATTATTCCAAAAATCCTTTAAGGTCTCTTTCTCATAATTAGTTTGTAATATAAATTTGTTAACCATTTTGGAGTTAACCACATAAGAAAAGCTAGGAATTTATTTATTCCCCCGTTAATAAATAAATCTTTACCCTTCATTGTCTCATCAAAAGCTTGTTTGGCTACGGTTTTTGAGCTCATCCACATAAAGCTCGGTATAGAACTTTTGAATTCGCCCATTTGATCGTGAAATTCTGTATGAGTAAAACCTGGGCAAACGGCACAACAATAAATATTATTATCTTTATATTCTTTATGAATGCCTTCTGAAAATTTAATTACCATTGATTTAACGGCAGTATACATACCCCCAGAGTTTGATGCTGGAGCAAATCCTGCAAGTGAGGCAATATTAATAATTCTTCCAAAACCATTACTTATCATATTTTGTATAAATAACTGGGTTAAAGATACAACTGATGTTGATAAAACATTAATAAACTTTATGTGGTCTTCATATGAAATCTTGTGAAAGCTATCTAAAGTTCCATAACCTGCATTATTGACTAAAAAATCAGGCATAAGATCATTTCTTTTACATTCATCATAAATTCTTTCATATTCAGGTATCTGACTTAAATCTGCTGCAATAACCATTATTTTTATTGAAAACTTATCCTGTATATCTTCCTTTATCTTAATAAGGTTATCTTCACGCCTTGCTAAAAGGATCAGGTTAATGCCCTTTTCAGCCATAATATATGCTATATCTTTACCTATCCCAGATGAAGCTCCTGTAATAAGAGCATTTTTTCCAATAAAATTATCTGCCATATCTAAGCTTTCTCAAAAGTTAAATATAATTTATTCAGACCCCGTAAAGCAAAATGTGATCGATGAAGAAAGTCATTTTTATTTTCAGCAAGATTGATATTAGTTAGTCTTTCTAGAAGTATTTGAAATGCTAATCTCATTTCTTGCCTTGCCAAAGGGGCGCCAATACAATGATGATGAGAGGTTCCATACGCAAGATGTTTACCTGGGTTTTTTCTATCCAAAATCATATCCATAGGACATTCAAATTGTTCTTCATCTCTATTGGCTGATCCAAAACGCATATCAATTATTGAACCCTCTGGTATTTCAAACCCTGATAACAAAACATCTTTTCTAACTCTTCTAAAAAGACTCTGCACAGGTGTTTCTAGTCTAATTATTTCCTCTACGAAATTTTTATATTTTGCTTTTCCAGAGATAAGGTCATCCATCTTGTCTCTTTGTTGCATCAACATCAACATTCCACTACCTAAGGAATCAGTAGTTGTCTCATTACCACCAATGTTTAAGTCACTTACAATTGAGAGAAGTTCTTCAGTTTCTAATTTCTTTCCATCTTCATCAATATAATTAACAAGGTCAGAAATTATATCATCTTTTGGATTTAATCTTTTTTCTTCAAATGTTTTAACCATATAATGTTGAAATTCTACTAACCTCTCAGCTACAGATATTTCTTCTTCTTCGCTAAGCATTTGACTTAAACCTGCAGAAGTATCTTGCGACCAGGATTTAAGTTTCGGAAGATCTTTTTTAGGAAAACCTAACCTATCTTGAATAACATTCATTGGTAAAGGTATACAAAATTGGGAAACAAACTCGACCTCCCCATCATCTATAAAGGAATCAATTAAATCATTAATTAAATTCACAATATATGGTTCCATATTTTTTACTCTTTTTGCAGTAAAAGATGGGTTTGCTGCCTTTCTAAATTTAGTATGATATGGAGGCTCTGCACCAAAACAAGGTATCTGCTGCCATCCCTTTTCTCGAAAAACCCTTCCTACACTATCTCCGTGTTTCCAATAACCCTTTTTTTTATGCTTTGAATCTTTTTCCCAATAGGCTGCTATATCACGTGAAAAGTAATCGTAATCCGTTAATACTCTTTTTAAATCATCATATTTAGTGACAACATAAAAACCCGTATCTTTACTATGATAAACTGGGGCCTCTTCTCTATAAACTTTATAGGCTTCATAGGGGCTTTCAATGACATCGGGGTCTAAAAGATTATAATTTTCAGGTGATTTTATTTTTTTATTCATTTTAAAACTTTCTAAATAAACTATAGGATTAGGGGTGGATTACCAAGTGTAAATTCAACATGCTTTTGGATTCTTGAGGTTTCTTTATCAATATCGCCATTAATATCTAATGGATCAATTTGGCGACCGAAAGTAATTGTATACTTAAATTCCTCTTTATTTACCAGTTCGCTAAATAGACTAATGTTCTTTAATTCTTCATTAAAAATATCTAAAAAATAATAAAAAAGTGAATTATGTCCATCCATATGAAAAGGTATAATTGGCGCATTATATTTCTTTGACAACTTAACAATAGTGTTTAACCAAGGTCTTTCAAACAACTTGAAGCCTTTTCTTTTAGAAAGGCGAGATGATGGAAAAACCAATAAACACTTACCTTCAGTAAAAGTCTCCTTCGTTCTTTTCAGAATTTCTTTGCTTTTACTAATGTTTTTATTGTCATCATTCCAATCGACAGGAATAATAATATCTTCAAAACCTCTAGATAACTTAATCATGTCAACATTTGCATAAAGCGTATAATCAGGGCGCCTATCTTTCATAACTTCAAACATTACTATTCCATCAGTAAGACCAGTTGGATGATTTCCCGCTAATATGATTGGGCCATGTTCTGGTACCAATTCAATATTTCTTATATCTAGATTAAATTTCAGCAGATTTGTTAAATAAGTAAAACATTCAAAACCAGATATATTAGAAATATCGTCGGTAATGTTTTTTGCTGTTTGATATTTAAATATTTTAAAAATTGTAGGCTTTATAACCGACCACAAAAACTTATTAGACATCAATTTAGGACATCTTTCTTCTATAATCTCATCAATTGGATGAATTCTATGCATCTAATATACTCTCAATCTTTATATCCCTTTGCCTTCTTGCATTAAGAACAAACCCCATCGCTGCACAAAGAGAGATTATTGCTGAACCACCGTATGAAAGCATAGGTATTGGAACACCAACTATTGGAATTAATCCAGTTATCATCGCGCAATTAATAAAGAAATATAAAAAAATTAACACAGATATTGATCCACATGCAACTGAACTAAATCGACTTCTAGCTATGATTGAAGTATGCATAGATATTATAATAAAGTAGGAAAAAATTGAGAAAATAAATATTCCCCCTACTAATCCTGTTTCTTCAAGGAGCACTGCTAACATAAAATCATTATGTTTTTCAGGAAGAAAATTAAGCTGACTCTGTGTGCCTGACATAAAACCTTTTCCAATTAAACCTCCAGAACCAATTGCTATTTTTGATTGAATTATATGATAACCTGATCCGAAAGGATCCTTATCAGGATCAAGAAAAACTTCTAATCTTTTCATTTGGTAAGGCTTTAAGCTAGCAATAATGAGCGGGATAGTCACAAAAACAAATGATGAGCCCAATACAACCCATTTCAAATAAAGCCCAGAAAAGAAAACAGTTGAAAACCCTGCTAGAATTAGTAAAACAGCTGTCCCCAAATCAGGTTGATTTAAAATTAAAAAAGAAGGAACCAAAATTAGTATTATTGGTAATACATTGTATCTCAATTGCCTAGATTTGCTTTCTCCAAAAAAACTATAATAGGAAGCTAATGTTAAAATTAGTATAAATTTTAAAAACTCTGATGGCTGAAAACTTGTTCCGCCTAAATTTATCCATCTAGACACTGTTGAAGTTTCAAATACATATAGCCAAGCCAGCATAGCCAGTATCACAAAATACATTGGAAAAGAAATAACTCTCAGAATTCGAAAACTAATAAAGGAAAAAAATATAAAAAATATGAATCCAACTATTAAACGAAGAAAATGATTCATTACTGTCTGATTAAATTCTCCACCAGAAATGGAAAATAGCATCAATAATCCGGTAGAACCTAACATAAGTAAACAAAGTGGTATGCCATAATTAATACCTCTAAATTTATCAAAGTAGAGAGTTCTTTTATGTAAAATGCTCTTTCTTTGTTTTCTATACATTTTTATGCTTTTGATCCCTGGGTTTTAATTTTTTGACATGCTAATAAAATATCCCTTCCTAGAGGCGCAGCTTTTTGGCTGCCTGAACCTCCATGCTCGATAACAATTGAAACAGAATATTTTGGTTGTGTTGTTGGAGCATAACCAACAAAAAGAGCATGGTCTCTTTCATTCCAAACTTTCGAAATAATTATTTCTTCTTTTCTTTCTTCTTCAGTTATTTCTTTTACTTGTGAAGTTCCAGTCTTACCAGCCATTCTCCAGTTATCCGCTTCAATTCTGCTAGAATAAGCATTACTGCCTTTTTCATTAACAGCTATATCCAATAAATCTCTAAGCAAATCTAAGTTAGAAAAATTAAATCCAGCAGGCCTTATTTTATTTTTTTTATTTAAATTTGGTGATTTTATTATTTTAGGTTCTATGTAGAACCCTTTGTTTGCAATCATTGATATCATTACATTTAATTGCAAAGGAGTTGCAGAAATATAACCCTGACCGATACCAGCAACTAGTGTATCCCCTAAATTCCAATTATTATTAATATTATTTTCTATCCAATTTTTAGTTGGTACTAGCCCATTTCTCTCTTTGTCGCTAATTAAATCGAAATTTCTACCAAATCCTAATCGAAGAGCCATATTGGCAATCTTTTCAATACCAAGTCTTCTAGCAAGGTCATAAAAATAGACATCGCAAGATTCTTTTATTGCCTTTCTAAGATCGACCTCTTCATGGCCCTTATCCTTCCAACAATGAAAATTTCTTTTTCCATATTTTGTTTTTCCGCTACAAAAAACCTTATCATCTGGGTTAAGCAACCCATCCTCTAGGCCAGCTAAAGCAGTAACGATTTTAAATGTTGAGCCTGGAGGATATTCACCATTAATAGCTTTGTTCAAAAATGGTTTTCTTTCATCTTCTGATATTTTATTCCACTCATTGTAACTAAAGCCATCAATAAATTTATTGCTATCAAAACTTGGTGTTGAACACATAGCCAAAATTTCGCCATTTTGGATATTCATTACTGTTGCTGCACCAACATTATTGCCCATTATTTTATGAACGGCGTTTTGAAGATCTTGATCAATTGTTAAAACTACATCTTGACCATTTATTGCTTTATTTTCCTCCAAAATACGTATGCTTTTTTCTTCAGAATTTACTTCTGTTTTCACATAACCTAAATGACCTGATAAAATATGATCGAATTTTAACTCTAAACCAGAAAGTCCAATAGTTTTTAAACTCTCTGAATTTGAATCATTTATGAAGCCAGTGTATCCAATAAGATGAGAAAAGCTTTTCGAATTGATATAAGATCTTTTCGAGTTATCTTCGATTAAAAAACTCTCTAAATCATCATTTAAAAAATTTAAAGCAGATATTTCATCAATAGTTAAATTTTCTTTTATTTCTATTTTTTTTAATTTTCTATTAAATATCCTCTTATTAATCTTCTCAATTTGATCATTATCTAAACTTAATTCATTCATAATTTTTTTTATAAGCACTTGATCTGGTAAAGCAGACCCTGAGGAATAAGTTAGTTTAAAATTTGAAGAATTTAATGCTAATTCATTACCATTTCGATCATAAAAGATGCCTCTTTTAGGAAATAATGGAGTTATTCTTATGCGATTCTTATCAGATAATAGTAAATATTTATCTTGCTCACTGACTTGAAGTTTCCAAAGCCTTGATAAAAGAAATGATGAAAGAATAATCATTCCTCCACCAACAAAAAATACACGACGGTTTATGTCGTTGTTTTTTTCATACATTTTTAATTTTTATACTGATTCCTTTAATGCCTGCCATAAGGTGTGCTTAATGTATCTCTCATCGTCTTTATATTTTTCATCACTTTGCCTGACCCTAAAGCTACACTTGATAAAGGTTCTTCAGCATATTTTACTTTCAGGCCTGTTGCGCGCTCAATAACTACATCCATGTTGTCTAATAATGAACCTCCACCAGTTAAAAGGATGCCATTCTCATAAATATCACCAGTTAATTCTGGTGGAGCTGATTCAAATGCTTCCTTAATAGTCTCTGTAATTTCAAATAATGCCTCGGCTAAGCTTTCGGAAATATGTCTCTCAGTAATTTCTTTCTCTACTGGGACTCCTTCTGTTATCTCTTTACCTTTTATTGTCATCTTTCTTCCATCACCATGTTTGGGAACAATCCCTGAACCAATGTGTATTTTAAGTTGTTCTGCTGTAATCTCACCAATTTGGATATTTTCATTTCTTCTTAAATTAGAGATGATTGATTTATCAAATTCATTTCCACCAACTCTAATAGACTTAGAAAAAACTATTCCACCAAGAGATATTATTGCAATTTCAGTAGTTCCCCCACCTATATCAATTATCATTGAGCCTTTTGCTTCATTAACTGGGAGATCGGATCCTATAGCTGCAGCCATAGGTTCTTCAATTAAAAAAACTTTTCTAGCTCCAGTAGCTAAACCAGAGTCCAAAATAGCTTTTCTTTCAGCGGGAGTAGAGCTTGCAGGAACACATATCATTAATCTAGGGCTAAAAAGGCTCTTATTTAATAAGGATTTGCTTATAAAATATTTTAGCATTTCTTCAGCAGCTAAATAATCAGCAATTATTCCTTCACGCATTGGTTTTATGGTTTCAATGTTTTCTGGTGTTCTGCCATGCATCTCTTTCGCTTTTGACCCAATGGCAATTATACCCATATTTAAATCTGCTTTATCCACAGCCAAAATTGACGGTTCATTTAAAATTATTCCATTATCATGATGATGGATAAGTGTATTGACTGTACCTAAATCTATAGCCAAATCAGAACTAAGAAAATTCAAATATTTTTTCAAAAAATTCTCCTAATTAATTAGCTATCTCCTCAGGAATACTTTTCTCTCTTTTAACCATAAGACGATTTAAAGCACTTATATACGCCCGAGCAGAGGCTACTAAAGTATCAGTATCTGCACCTCTTCCTATAACTGTCTTACCTGATTCGTGCAATCTTACACTAACTTCCGCTTGAGCATCAGTTCCTTCTGTGACAGCATGGACCTGATATAACTGTAAACTAGCGGTATGTGGAATAAGAGTCCTTATTGAATTAAATAAAGCATCAACTGGTCCATCACCCTCAGATTTATTTTGTTTTACTTCTCCATCAATCTCTAATGAAAGATCTGCAAATTGTGGGCCTTCTGTACCAGCATAAATAGATAATGATATTAGTTTTATAATATCTAAACCTTTAGAAAATTCATCATCAATTAGCGCAACAATATCATCATCAAAAACTTCTTTTTTCTTATCAGCTAAATCCTTAAACCTATAAAATGCATCATTTAATTGATTGTCAGCTAACACATACCCAAGTTCTTTAGCTTTTTCTTTAAAGGCATGTCTTCCTGAATGCTTACCCATCACTAAAGTGGATTCATTTAAACCAATACTTTCTGGAGTCATGATTTCATATGTTTCATTATTCTTTAACATTCCATCCTGATGAATCCCAGATTCATGTGCAAAAGCATTTTTTCCTACAATAGCCTTATTAAATTGAACCGGAAAAGATGTGACTGAAGATACAAGTTTTGATGCACGAGTAAAAAGTGTTGTCTCAACTCCTGAGTCATAATCTAATATATCATTTCTTACTTTCATAGACATGACAATTTCTTCAAGAGCAGCATTACCAGCTCTCTCACCAATTCCATTCATAGTGCACTCAATTTGTCTTGCGCCCGCTCTGACGCCAGATAAAGAATTAGCAACTGCTAAACCTAAATCATTATGGCAATGTGTTGAGAAAACAACTTTATCTGAATCTGGTATATTTTTTATTAAAGAGTCAATTATTTCATAATATTCATCTGGGGTTGTATAACCTACTGTATCAGGAATATTAATTGTGGTAGCTCCGGATGATATAGCCATATCAACACATTTAAATAAAAAATCCCTATCTGTTCTTGTGGCATCTTCAGCAGACCATTGAACATCTTCTACTAAATTTCTTGCTCTTGATACAGAGAAATTAATGGCATCAAGAACTTCTTGCTCATTCATTTGTAATTTGTACTGCATGTGAACAGGGCTGGTTGAAATAAAAGTATGAATTCTAGGGTTTTTTGCATACTTTAATGCCTCGGCTGCTCTATCGATATCCTTTTGACCTGCCCTAGATAGCCCACAGACTTGAACATTTTTTACTAATCTAGAGACTTCTTTAACTGACTCAAAATCACCATTTGATGCAATCGGAAATCCGGCTTCAATAATGTCTACACCCATTTCATCGAAAATTTCAGCGATTTGTATTTTTTCCTCAAGAGACATTGAAGCTCCAGGGGACTGCTCACCATCCCTTAAGGTTGTATCAAAAATTTTAATATAATTATCTTTACTATTCATTTCTTACTCCATTTGTATTGAATGTGTTTTTAACCTCTGAGAACAAAAATAAATTGAACCTCAGAGGCAAATCAGGAGTAATGCTAGTAAAACTAGAACAACCAAAGAATTATTGTTGAAAGAATCGATGCTTTCAAAAAAATTATTATTTTCTAATTGTTCCATTTCATTACCTTTAAAAAGATAAATGCATGAAATTTTTGATTTATTCAAGAGAAATTAATTTTTTTCTTTATCTACAAGGGAATTTTCGCCAATCCAAGGCATCATACCTCTTAATTTTGTACCAACTTCTTCAATAGAATGAGAATTAGATTTTTCTCTCATTGCATGGAATTCTTTATTAGAGCCTTCCTTATTTTCATTAATCCACTCTTTTGTGAAATTACCAGATTGAATATTCTCAAGTACCTTTTTCATAGCTTCTTTTGATTCATTGCCCACTACTTTAGGTCCAGATACATATTCACCATATTCAGCAGTATTAGAGATAGAATAATTCATGTTTTTAATTCCTCCCTCATACATAAGATCAACAATTAATTTCATTTCGTGAAGGCATTCAAAATAAGCCATTTCAGGGGCATATCCAGCCTCAACAAGAGTATCAAAGCCATTCCTGATTAATTCAACCACTCCTCCGCAAAGCACAGCTTGCTCTCCAAATAAATCAGTTTCGCATTCTTCTTTAAATGTTGTTTCTATGATTGCAGCTCTTCCACCGCCAATTAAGGAAGCGTAAGATAGACCAATATCAAGAGCATTTCCTGTAGAGTCTTGATGAACAGCAATTAGGCAAGGAACACCAGCTCCTCTTTCATACTCTGATCTCACTGTATGTCCAGGTCCTTTTGGCGCTACCATAACTACATTAAGGTCATTTCTTGCATTAATTAAATTAAAATGGATATTTAGACCATGTGCAAAAAATAAGGATGCATTTTCTTTCAGGTTTGGCTCAATTTCAGAAGCATAAATATCTGCCTGTAATTCATCAGGCGTTACCATCATCATAATATCAGCCCATTTTGCCGCATCCGCGACTGTTTTTACTTCAAAACCAGCGTTTTGAGCTTTTTTTACTGAGCTAGAATCTTCACGAAGTGCTATGCAAACATCATTTACGCCGCTATCTCTCAAATTAAGCGCATGCGCATGCCCTTGACTGCCATAGCCAATGATAGCTATTTTATAATCAGTTATAAGATTTTTATCTGTATCACTATCATAATAAACCTTCATTTTCTTCTCCTCTAAATAACTATTCTTTCTGACCTCTTGATATTGCAGCTAAGCCAGTTCTTGATATATCAATTAAACCCAATGGCCTCATAAGCTCTATAAATGAGTTAATTTTATCCATTGCTCCGGTAAGTTCAAAAACAAATGAATTTTTTGTTGTATCAACTATCTTCGCTCTGTAGGTTTCAGAAAGTCTTATAACTTCTTCACGATTGTGTCCATCACATTCAACTTTAATTAATGCCATTTCTCTTTCTATGGATGGTCCATCTGTAGTTAGATCTTCAACAGAGTCAACAGGTACAAGTCTTTCAAGCTGGTGTTTAATTTGATTAATTGTCATCAAACTACCATTTGTAACAATTGTTATTCTAGATTTATGACTATCTTCGTCTATTTCAGCAACATTTAAGCTTTCAATATTATAGCCTCTACCAGAAAATAAACCTATCACTCTTGCCAAAACACCGGCTTCATTACTTACTTTTATAGATATAGTATGTGATTGCTGATCTTCTTTTTTTAATTTAATCATCTTAAATTAATACCTTTCCTTCATCAGAAACCTCTGGGTTATCATCACTTTCCCCTAGAAGCATTTCATTATGCGCTGCTCCAGAAGGAATCATAGGGTAGCAATTCTCATCTTGGTCAACAACACAGTCAAAAATAACTGGACCCTTATAATCAATCATTTCTTGTATTTTTTGATCAAGTTCATCAGGTTTTATTGCTCTAAGACCAAGGCAGCCATAAGCCTCAGCAAGTTTAACAAAATCAGGTAAAGAGTCTGTATATGAATGAGAGTATCTCGCACCATGCAGTAATTCTTGCCATTGCCTTACCATCCCCATGTATTGATTATTTAAAATAAATACCTTAACAGGAAGCTTGTGTTGAACAGCAGTTGATAACTCTTGAATATTCATTAATATCGATGCTTCGCCGGCAATATCAATAACTAAACTACTTGGGTGAGCTACTTGCACGCCAATTGCCGCAGGCAAACCATAACCCATTGTCCCAAGACCGCCCGAAGTCATCCACCTATTAGGTTGATCAAATTTATAATATTGAGCAGCCCACATTTGATGTTGCCCTACTTCAGTAGTTATATATGAGTCATTATCTTTGGTTAGCTCATACAGTCTTTCAACTGCGAATTGCGGCTTTATCACTTCAGTAGAATTTTTATAATCCAGCGATTTTTTATTTCTCCATTTTTCTATTTGTTTCATCCATGCATCAGTATCTACCCTTATGCCTTTTGATTTCCATTTTAACAAAATACCTTCTATTGCATGAGCGCAGTCACCAACTATAGAAACATCAACTGGAACAGTCTTATTCATTGATGAAGGATCAATATCAATATGTATCTTTTTTGAATTAGGTGAAAAAGCATCTAATCTTCCAGTAACCCTATCGTCAAACCTTGCGCCAATATTAATTAAAAGATCACATTCATTCATCGCTAAATTAGCTTCATAGGTTCCATGCATTCCAAGCATTCCAAGCCAATTACTTTCATTTGATGGAAATGCTCCTAAACCCATTAAAGTACTAGTAA
Organism: uncultured PS1 clade bacterium; assembly: GCA_902533755.1. Classification (GTDB taxonomy): domain Bacteria; phylum Pseudomonadota; class Alphaproteobacteria; order MED-G09; family MED-G09; genus AG-430-B22. Next base: position 3,609 of record CACANC010000001.1, on the reverse strand, counting down.
TGGGAAAACCAGTTAACAACACAAGCTCTTTTAATAAATGACTTGCTTCTGAACCAGAGTTTATAACTCCCCCACCAGTATAAAAAATAGGTTTTTTGGCATTTGTCATCAATTCTATAGCTTCATCGATAAAACGCATATCGGGCTTAATCTGAGGATTATAGTTTTCTGATTTTATTTCATTTGGTGGAAAATATTTTGCATCAGCAAATTGAATATCTTTTGGAATATCTACAACAACTGGACCAGGTCTTCCTGAGGTAGCTACATGAAAGGCTTCATGTAAAATACGACATAAGTCATCAGGATCTTTTACAAGCCAATTATGTTTTGTGCATGGCCTCGTTATTCCAACAGTATCTGCTTCTTGAAAAGCATCAGTTCCAATTAAATGAGTTGGTACTTGGCCTGAAATACAAACTAGAGGAATTGAATCCATCATTGCATCAGTTAATCCAGTAACAGCATTTGTAGCTCCAGGTCCAGATGTTACAACTAAAACTCCAGGTTTTCCTGTTGATCTAGCATATCCTTCAGCTGCATGTGCAGCGCCTTGTTCATGCCTTACTAAAATATGTCTGGGTGAGTCATTGCTTTTGAATATTTCATCATATAATGGTAAAACAGCACCGCCAGGATATCCAAAAATATGATCAACTGAATGATCTTTTAAGACCTTCAGTATCACCTCTGCACCAGTTAATTTAGTCATACCTTTTTCCATTTAATGATATGCGAAAATTAAATTCTTAATACATAAAGGTCAAGAGTTTTATAATTTTTTAATAAAATAATCTACTATTTTATCTGATTCTTGCGTAGAAAAGCTTTTCCATGAAATCATCTGATGTTTTAACCATGTTATTTGTCTTTTTGCATATTGATGAGTTCTAAATTTAATCAAATCCTTAACTTCATCAATATTAATTCTTTTTTGTAAATATTCTTTAATTTCACTAACGCCAATTGCATTTAAAATAGGCGCTTTATCATCATAATTCTTATCTATTAAAGACTGAACTTCTTCTATTACTCCTAGTTGAAACATATGATCACATCTATCATCACAGTTTTGGTAAAGCTTTTCTCTGTCGGTGTTAAGTTTAATTTTTATAAAATTATCTTCAAAAACTTTTATTCTCTCCAATTTCCAATAATCAGATATCTTTTTGCCAGTACCTCTAAATACTTCTAAAGCTCTTAAAATTCTTTGTTGATCATTTCTATCAATTGATTCATATGCTTGAATATCTGTAGCTTTAAGCTCTCCATATAGTTTTTCTAAACCTCTTATATTTAATTCTTTTTTTAACCTGCCTCTTATTTCGTAATTAATATCAGGAATTGGGGACAATCCATCAGTAATAGCTTTAAAATACAAACCTGTTCCACCAACGAAAATAGGTGTTGAATTTTTTTTTAAAATCTTTTGAGTTATTTTCTTTGCTTCATTAATCCATTTTCCTACTGACCATAATTCATCACCATTTACAAAACCATAAAGGTGGTGATTAGGGTCATTTTTTTTCGGTTTAGGTCGAGCAGTAAGTATTTCTAAATCTTTATAAATTTGTATTGAATCAGCATTAATTATTTCACCGTCTATTTTTTTAGCTAGTGTATTTGCAAATGATGATTTTCCCGATGCTGTAGGTCCAGCTATAAGAATAATTTTGTTTTCCATACTATTAAATAATAAATAAGTTTAGAAAAAATAAATACCAAAATTTAACAAACTATCTAAATATGTTATCTAGGTATCTATTAATATACAAAAGAGAAATAATGTCATTAATCCTACCCTTTAAAGCCCTAAGACCATCAATTGATAAGGCTAGTGATGTAATTGCGCCACCTTACGATGTTTTAGATTCTGGTGAAGCAAGAGAAATGGCAAAAGACAAACCATATAGTTTTTTGCATATCTCAAAACCAGAAATTGATCTTGAGGAAGAAATAATTTTTAATGATGAAAGTGTTTATAAAAAGGGGGCAGAAAATTTAAAAAATTTTATCGAGGACGGTATTCTTTACCAGGATGAGAAAGAATGTTTATATCTTTATGAAATAACCCTTGATAACAAGACTCAGACTGGATTTGGTTGTATTGCTTCAATTGAAGCTTATAACAAAAATATAATAAAAAAACATGAATTTACAACTCCAATAAAAGAAGATGATCGTGTTTTAAATATCAAAGAGCTTGAAGCTCAAACAGGTCCTGTTTTACTGGCTTACAAACAAAACTCTTTTATGAAAAAAACATTAGAGGAAAATAAAAAAGGTGATCCAATTTATAGTGTAATAGGTCCAGACTCTTCGGAACATAAAATATGGCCAATAGAAGATGAATTAGAGATAAATAAAATTGTTTCTGAAGTGAATTCCATGGGTACATTATATATAGCTGATGGACATCATAGGTCTGCTGCTGCATCAAGAGTTAGTCAAGAAATAAATGAATCTGGAACCAATAATTCTAAAAGTCATAATTTTTTTCTATCGGTTGCTTTCCCTCATTCTGAAATGAATATCTTAGATTACAATAGAATTATTTCAGGATTAAATAATTATACTTCAGATGAACTTTTAAATGAGATTAATAAAAATTTTATAATTAATAATATGTCCAGTTCATGCAAGCCTCTTCAAAATAACGAATTTGGAATGTTTTTGGATAACTCTTGGTACAAACTTAATTTAAAAGAAAGTATCACCATAAAGGATGATCCAGTTACTTCATTAGATGTATCTATTTTACACGATTTAATTATTTCTCCATTACTTGGAATTGAAGATGAGAGAAGAGATAAAAGGATAAATTTTGTAGGTGGTGCGAGAGGATTAGAAGAATTAGAAAAAAGAGTAAAAGATGGTAAGTACGATATAGCTTTTTCTTTATTCCCAACCCCTATTGAAGCGCTTTTTAAGGTTGCAGATGCAGATAAGGTAATGCCCCCTAAATCTACATGGTTTGAACCAAAGTTACTTGATGGATTGCTTTCCCATAAGATAAATGATTAATCAGACTGTTCTTTATTAAATGAAAGCGCAACCAAAGATGAAACTCTGTATTCTGGTCTCCAAACCCTAAGAAGAATTCTTTCATCTCCAGCATCTTTTCTTTCCTGAAGAATTTTATAAACTTGATCGGGGTTTACGACTTTAACTGTGGATTGATAAGTCATATTACCTGTGACTTTTTGATAAGTAACACTCATTAAAACACTTCCTGTGGTAATCTTTTTTGATATAGCCTCTGAGTCTTCATCAACATCTATAACTGCAACACCAATTATATTTGAAGGAATATTTTCTTTTCTGCGTATTTCAGCTGTAAGTTCTCCAAAACTAATGCCTAAAATCTTTTTTGACTCTCCCTCAACTTGACCTTTAAGAAAAGACTCCTCATTACCCTCTAATCTTCCTAATTTAACAGTGACAGTTTTATTTTTTCCAAGTCGGATTAATTCGACTTTAACCCTTTTACCTATATCAGTATTTGCAACATTAGTTGTTAATTCTCTCATTTTGTTAATGTCTTTACCGCCAAATTTAATAATAACATCGCCGGTTTCTATGCCAGCTTTATCTGCGGGACCTCCTTTA